>JAZTXU010000174.1:0-42160 GCA_045636565.1 Acutalibacteraceae bacterium | reverse complement strand
CATTTTTAAAATCCTTTAACGGAGTTAGAATTTCGCCTATTCCCTCCGCCCTTTGTGTGCCGCCTTTTATAAAGAAAGGTACATCCGCTCCGAGTTTTACTGCCATTTGTTCTAATTTCTCATCAGAAAGACCCGCATTGTGAATTTTATTAAGTGCAATAAGCACCGCAGCGGCGTCTGCACTGCCACCGCCCAAACCTGCCGCTTCGGGGATATTCTTTTTGATTACAATTTTAGCGCCTTTTTTTATTCCCGTTTCATTAAAGAAAAGATTTGCCGCCTTATAGGCAATATTTTCCTTACTGTCAAGCGATAGACTTTTGCAAATCACCTTAATTTCTTTAGAAGGTGTAATAACTAGTTTATCATTCAGCGTTACCGACTGCATAATGGTATCCAAAAGATGATATCCGTCTTCTCGCTTGCCTGTAACACCTAATGTGAGATTGATTTTTGCGTTTGCTATAACGCTTGTTCTTTTCAAATTAAGTATGATTACCGAAAACAAAACTAAAACAATACCTATGTAACCCAAAAAACTAATATATTCATTAAAATGCACGCTCACAACAGTTGCCACAACCGGCTCTACCGTTGCAATAATCGGAGCTACCGAGGGGTTAACTCCTCTAAGTCCCGCAGTATATAAAATATACGGCAAAACGGTGTTGATAACCGCCATTAAAAATACCGTGATAAATATTTTATAAGAAGATGTGAGGCCTGTTATTGTTTCTTTAACGCTTACAAACGGAAGTGAGCCAAAAGCAGCAAATAAAAATACATAAAAGGTTATGGTAAGAGTTTTATAGCCTCTTCTTAAAAGCAACTCGCCAAAAATAGTATAAAGCGCATAACCAAAGCCTGTAAGCAAACCAAAAAACACCGCTTTTGTTCCTATTTGCTGTGTGGAATCAAACATTCCCGTAACTAAACAACAACCCACAAATGCAGTAAAACAAGCTATGCTTTTGTTAAGAGTAAGTCGCTCTTTAAAAATAAAATATGACATTAAAACCACAAAAAACGGTGCGGTATAAAGAAGTACCGCCGCAACCGAAAGCGATGTTAATGACATAGTTGTGTAATAAGAATAATTAAAAATAACTATACTGAAAATTCCCGCACTTATAAAAATCCATAAATCGCGTAATCTTACCTTAAAAAGCGAACGGTCTTTAATAAGAATCATAATACCAAAAATCAAAGCGGAAAACACGGCACGACAAAGTACCAACTGCATTTTCACCACTTCATTTTCTACCGAGCGCACAAAAATTCCGGCCGTTCCCCAAAGAATTGCAGCCAATAAAACATATATGAAATGTATATTGATTTTTTTAACCATACCAAAACTCCAAAAAATAATGAGTAATCCCAAAAAGATTACTCATTAATTTTACAAATCTTCACAAAATATGTCAAGTATTTAGTTATTAATTCCGTGATGAAAACCGGTTACATCTTTGGTAAGCACTTCAAATCTGTATCCACGAGCCTTTAGACCCTCTATTATTTTGGGCAATGCCTGAACTGTTGAAGTTTTAGCCGCAGCATCATGCATAAGTACACAGATTGAATTTTTACCGTTTGCGCCTGCCAGCACATTATTCACAATTCGCGTGTAACTTGAACCGCTTGAGCCCGCATCATCCGAATCAACATTCCAATCGAAATAAGCGTAACCTCGTTTTGTTACAAGTTTTGAAAGCGCGGTCATTATGCCTGAACTGTATTTTTTGCTTATAACATTACTGCTGCCGCCGGGGAAGCGCATGATATTAGGTCTTACTCCTATCATGGCATAAATTTTATCCGAAAGTGTCTGCAAATCATTAAAATACGCAGTTGTATTTGCATAAATCTTTGCATAATTATGACTGTACGCATGAAGCCCTATCGCGTGACCTGCTGCGTGAATCTGTTTTATATAATTGAAATTTTCTGTGTTTATAACGAAGAATGTTGCTTTAACATCGTATTTCTTAAGTATTTTTAAAATTTCAAGTGTTCTTGCGGTCGGACCGTCATCAAAAGTGAGATAACAAACCTTGTTTGCGGAAGATGGTTTGGTGGGTTTGGGCTTTGTTACAGGTTTGGTGGCGGGTTTTTGAGTCTGCACAGGGTCTTTTTTAACCGTTGACTGTGCAGACTGCTGCTTCTTTAGTTTTAAATTTTCAATTTCCGTTTTAAGATTACCGTTTTCTTTTTTGAGCTTATCCTTTTCTGCGTTAGCAGTATTAAGTTCTGCTTTAATCTTTTCGTTTTCAGTTTTACTTTTTTGCAGTTCTGCTTCCAGTTCCGCTATTTTTTCATCTTTTTCCTTAACTTTGGATTCGTTTTGCGAAATGTTTTTTTCTGCTTTGTTAAGGTTTGCCTGAACTTTATCAATGTCTTTATTACGCATTAAAATACCGTAACCGAAAACAGCCACTATTAAAACCAAAGCACAAATGAAAACAATATACATCTTTTTTTCCTTGCCGCGCATCTTCTCACCTCACTGACACCATTTTATTATAAGCATATTATAACACAAATCTCACCATAAAACTATTACAAATTATTACAATTTTCGATTTTGACCCTTAAAGCTTCGTTTAAAGTTGATTTTTTAGGATATTTGTGGTAAAATATAATAGATTTTAATTATATGATTCTTTTGCATTGGAGGTAAACTCTATGGATACTAACAATAGAAATAATATAAATGATATCAGCAGCTCTTCGAATTCAAAAAACGCAAATGATATCAATAGTTCTTCAGATACCGCTAAATTCAATGATATCAGCAGTTCTTCCTTCAAAAACGATATTGACGATATCAGCAGTGTTTCAAACACGCAAAGTTCTGATGACATAAACAGCCATTCAGATGATTCCAGAGGTTTTGAAGTTAAAGAAATTTTCAGTTATGATAACTCGGGCAATCTTGAATCAAGTACCGAAGAAAATTTCGACCTGAACGCTTTTTCTTCAAGCAATCAAGAACCTACCAATAAGAAAAAGAGTAAAAAAGAAAAAAAGCCTAAAAAACACCGTTTTCTCAAAGTTGTTCTTACTTGCTTCTTAATTGGACTTATAAGCGTCGCAATTGTTATAGGCAGTTTTATGGTTTATTATGTGAATATTGATATTTCCATGACCGATGCTTCAGGTCAGGCAATTGAAAGTTCGCTCGATTTTTCCGCCACCTCTGACCTTGGAAAATCACTTAGTTACACAACCACAATTTACGTTGATGACGGAAACGGAGGATATAAAGAATACCGCCGCCTTCACGGTGAGTATAACCGAATCTGGGTCGAATATAATAAGGTTGCCATCAATAAAAAGGACCCGAATTATGACGGAATCCCCCAAATGCTCGCAAACGCCTTTGTTGCTATTGAGGATAAGCGCTTCTTCGAGCACGAAGGTGTTGACTGGAAACGTACCGCAGGCGCTTTAATCAATGAATTTTTGCCAATTTATTCATCACGCCAAGGCGGTTCCACAATAACACAGCAGTTAGTTAAAAACCTTACTGATGACCGCACACAAAAGGCAAGCCGTAAAGTGAGAGAAATTAAGCGTGCCCGTTATCTTGAAGGTAAATATTCAAAAGATACCATCCTTGAATGTTATCTCAACACCATTCCCATGGGCCATGGCACCTACGGTGTTGAGGTTGCCGCAAACTACTATTTCGGCAAAACTGTAAAAAACCTTACCATAGCCGAATGTGCAAGTCTTGCCGCTATTACCAAAAGCCCCTCATATTACGCGCCCGACGATAACCCTGAAAACAACAAAAAACGTCGCGACAATGTGCTTTATGAAATGAAGTCGCAAGGTTATATCACAGAAAAAGAATACAAAGAAGCTGTAAATACCAAACTCAATGTTGTTGCAGATAAAAAGGTGCTTAATCAGGACACTATAAACTCATACTTTATTGACGCCTTGATTGAAGATGTTATTAAAGACCTTGCAGCAAAATACAACTACGATGAAGGTTACGCCAGCAAACTTTTCTATTCCGGTGGATATAAAATTTATGCCACAGTGGACACTGAAATGCAGGAAGCTGCCGAAGAAGTGTTCAATGATGCCAAAACCTATGCCATAAAGAATAAGGACGGTAAACTCTTAACAGGTGGCATTACCATTATGGATTACCAAGGCAATGTTAAGGCACTCGTTGGCGGTATTGGTGAAAAAACCGTTAACCGTGGTTTCAACTGTGCAACCGATGCCATTCGTCAGCCCGGCTCCACTATGAAACCTATTGCAGCCTATGCCCCCGCAGTGGAAAAGGATTTAATAACCTTCTCAAGCATTGTAAATGATACCAAAACCGTTTACAGAAAGTGGACTCCTAAAAATTGGTATAACTCTTACTGGGGAAATATCACCGTTCAGTATGCACTTGAACGCTCGGTTAACACCATTCCTGTAAGTCTTGTTAATAAAATGACTCCCGAAACCTGTTTCGAATTTTTAACCAAAAAGCTCGGAATCACAACCCTCAACAATGCAGATAAAGACCTTTCTCCGTTGGGAATGGGCGGTACAAATGGAGGTCTCACAACCATGGAATCTGCCGCAGCGTATGCAATATTCGGCAACGGCGGTAAATATTACGAGCCTTCACTTTACACAAAGGTTACCGATTTTCAGGGTGAAATAATTTTAGAGCGCAAAACCAAGCCTCAGTTTGCAATAAGCGAAGATACCGCCACCATTATGAATCACTTGCTTCAGACCGTAGTTTATGGTGTGAACGGAACAGGTAAAGCCGCCGCTTCTTATATTCCAAATATGAAGATTTACGCAAAAACAGGTACGTCAAATGATCAGAACGACCTCTGGTTTGTTGGTGGCACTCCTTACTATGTAGCTTCATGCTGGTGCGGATACGAAGATATGTTGCCCATTCCTTCGGCGCATAGCGGTATTGCGCTGAAAATGTGGGGTAATGTAATGTCTAAAATCCACAAGAACTTACCCAAAAAAGAATTTGTTGACAGTACCTACGCTACTGACAGATACTATTGCACCCAAACAGGTTTACTTGCTACGGACACTTGTCCCTCAAAGGCTATCGGTTGGTATAAAACCTCAAGCAAGTTACCCGCAACCTGCTCAACCCACAAAGGCACACTTTTAGCAGAGCCAAAACCCGGTGACGAGAATAAAAAACCTGCCGCTCAAAACGGTGAAACATCCAATTCATCAACCTCATCAAACAACTCATCAACCGCGTCATCCACAACTTCATCTAACACTTCGTCAACAAACTCTTCTGGCACTTTATCGGGCACATCATCAACAACACAGTCCGATACTTCTGCCTCCCCGCAAACAAACTCAAAACCGCAAGGATAGTGTTACAAAACTAAGTATGCTTGAATTTAAAAAAGTTGAAATTGAAGATTTAGAAATTTACAATGAATATATCCAAAAAACAAAGGAGCTTTCCTGCGAAAACTCCTTTGTTAATCTGTTTGTGTGGCAATATGCCTATAACAATATGATAGCTTTTTGTGATGGACAGATGATTGTGAAATCAGGCGAAAATGGAAGAGATTACTTCAAATTCCCGTTTGGAGATGATTTTGAGAAGGGCATTTCGCTCATAAGGGAATATTGCGGAAATGAAGCTCCCGTATTTTGGGCGCAGCAAGGCCCCCACCTTGAGCATTTTAAATCGATTTATCCCCAATTCACCCTTGAACCCAGCAGAGATGATTTTGATTATATTTATCTGCAAAGCGATTTGGCCGAGCTTAAGGGTAAAAAGTATCACTCAAAGCGTAACCATATAAATGCATTTTCAAATAAATATAATTGGCATTATGAAAAAATCACAAGTGATAATATAGAAAAGGTTAAAATTTGCGCGGCAGAATGGTTTAAAGAAAATTCTGACAGGGCAAATGAATTAACCATTCACGAAAAAAACGGACTTGAAATTATTTTTGAAAATTTAGAAAAGCTTGAAATCACAGGCGGCGCTATTTTTGTTGAAAACCGAGTTGTGGCTTTCACTCTGGGTTCAAAAATAAGCGATGAGGTTTTCGATGTTCACATTGAAAAGGCTTTGAATGATTATAGTGGTGCTTATGCAGTTATAAATCAGCAATTCGCAAAAAACGAACTTGGCGATTTCAAATATATAAACCGCGAGGATGATTTAGGTCTTGAAGGGCTCAGAAAGTCAAAACTTTCGCTAAAGCCCTGCATTTTGCTTGAAAAATATATTTGTTACGGTGATTTTAATGAATAAACAAACCGAATGTTTGAAAATTTACCGCGAAGCCTTTGGCGATGAAGAGCCCGATTTTACAGATTTGCTCTTTAAAACTTGTTTTAAGAATTGTGTTTTTTTGGAATTTGAAAACAACATTGTTTCAATGTTTTTCGCACTACCTTGTGAAATTGCAACTAAAACCGAAAATATCCCCGCGATTTACATTTACGCTGCCGCAACGGATAAGAATTTTCGCGGACAAGGGTTTATGACTAAACTTTTGGAAAATTATAAAAGTGTCCTCTCTGAAGATGCAGTATTATTTTTAAGACCTGCAAACGATGGACTTATAAAGTTTTACGAAAATTCAGGTTTTAAGGAAATTTGCGGTGTAAATGATAACCTTAATTTTCCCCGTGTCACCCCGATTGATTCTTTTGCCTATATAACAAATGATATAACATTGGGTGGTGGCGAAGAATTTACGCTTATGTATTACAGTAAATCCGGACAAAATATAGAAAAATTGCATTTTATTTATAGTATGGAGTAAAGCTATGGAAGAAATCAAATTAGGTAAATACCGCCACTTTAAGGGTAACGAATATGAGGTTATAGGAATTGCCAAAAATTCCGAAAACTTGGAAGAAACCGTGGTTTACCGTGCGCTTTACGGTGACGGAGAGCTTTGGGTGAGACCGGCATCTATGTGGAATGAAACCGTCGAGCGAGACGGAAAAATACATAAAAGATTCACTTTTATAGAAGAATAGGAGAGTTCGTATGAGGCTTGATGTTTTACATTTAAAGGATTATTTTGATTTTTTAGGTAACGATGGTAAAGACCCCACCGTTCAGGTTATTCTTCCCTATAATTCCAAAGAAATGGGCAGAGAAAATAACAAAAGACCTTGCATTATAGTTTGTGCAGGCGGCGGTTACGGATTTACAAGCGAGCGCGAGGCTGAGCCTATTGCACTTCGCTTTTTACCTTGGGGCTTTAATGTGTTTAACCTTACATATTCGGTTGAGCCTCACCGTTTCCCCACTCAACTTTGTGAAATTGCCGCTGTTATGGAGCTTATCTATAAAAATGCAGATGAATGGAACTGTGACACATCTAAAATCGCTATAATCGGCTTTTCTGCAGGTGGTCATCTGGCAGCCCATTATTCTACAATGTATAACTGCAAAGAAGTGCGCGAATTTTTCCCTGAAAGCAAATCGGTAAATGCATCGGTGCTTTGCTACCCCGTAATTACAGCAGACCCCGAAGTGGCTCACATGGGCTCCTTTATAAATCTTATAGGTCACAGACCCGAAAACAAGGCAGAGGAAGAGTATTTCTCATGCAACTGTCAGGTAGATGAAAACACTCCGCCTGCATTTATTTGGCACACTGCTGCAGATCAGGTAGTTCCTGTGCAAAACAGTATCTTGTATGCAAACGCATTAGCTAAGAACAAAATTCCTTTTGAACTTCATATTTACCCCTACGGTCAACACGGTCTTTCAACTTGCGATAAGGAAACCTATGACGAAGTGACCGACATTATAAAATACGGTGCTGACTGGCTTATAAGCCTTAAAAAGTGGTTCGAATTGATATTTTAATTATTTTTTAATATTCTAACTTATTTCAATATTCATATAGAAAATTTCTATTGAATCAAGCGCAAAAACAAACTAAAATAATAAAAAAACAAAACGGAGATTATTATTATGGATAATTTTGCAAAAACAGCCCTCGAGCAATATAACGATGAAGCCAACCTTGTTCGCCCAGGCGGTGTGAACGGCAAGAATTTCTGGAATCTTAACTCAATGCAGTTTATGTATGTTCCGTCTTTCCAGTTCCCGTACATTCCCGCAGCCGAATATTATGAATTTACCGCTACCGATTGTGAGGGTAAAACCCACACCTTCACCGCAAAAATGCCGACCGCTCCCCTTACCCCTATATGGAAAGATATCCCAACAGGTATGGTTGAATTAAAGGTTACAGCCCATCATTCTATAACCAAAAAGACCTATCTTGCAGGTGCGCGCACCTTCTTTAAATCGGCACCTTTCCCCGGTCGTGACACATTCCCCGAAAAGGCTTGTTCTTACAAAGAGTGCGCTGTTAAAGCATTAGAATATGCTTTCAACAGTTATTCTTCACAGTATTGGTTAGAGCACGGCAAACCCGACCCTGACTATTACCACAATGTTTATCCTTCAAAGATGATAAACAGCCTTGTAAATGCAATGATTGCTTACGCTGAACTCAAGCCCGAAATGGCAGATAAGGCTATAAAGCTTGCTACAAACGCGGCTGATTACCTTTTATCTATTACATACGGCGCCGATACCGCAGTTGAAGGTCTGCCGCCCACATATTCATTTGAAGGCCTTAACAAAGAAACCGTAATGGGAACCGCTCCCGCGGCTGACGGCAGAAAAACACAGGTTATGCTTATTTATCCGCCAAGAGTTGGTCAGATGTATCTCAAGCTCGAAAAAATAACGGGCGATAAAAAGTATTTTGATGCCGCATGCAAAATCGCAGAATATTATAAGAATAATGTTTTACCTAACGGTAGTTGGAATTTACTTATTTCTAAGGATACTAACGAGCCCGAATCAAACAACTGCTGCGCCACATTTGATATCCTCGCATTTTTAAGTGATTTCTATAAACGCACAAATGATGAATGTTGGCATGACCTTGAAAAGGGTTATTTTGATTATATTCTCAAAACCCGCTTTGAAACCTATAACTGGGAAGGTCAGTTTGAAGATATCGTGTTATCAAGCGGATTTAAAAACCTTACTCACTTTATCCCCGGCGACCTTATTGAATACATCTCAGAAAACCTAAAGGATGACCCCGAAATGGTTGAAAACGCAAAAGAACTTTTGCGCTTTGTTGAAGACCAGTTTGTTAACTGGGGTGAGTTTGCTCCCTGGAGCAACCATTACAAGCCCGAAGGCGTCAAGTGGTATTCACCCGCGGCTATGGAACAGTATGACTGGTATGTTCCGATCGACAGTAGCACAGCCTCTCTCATAAAAGATTTCCTTTGTGTTTACGAATTAACAAAGGATGAACTTTTACTTGAAAAAGCTTGCGCTTTGGGTGATTCGGTAACCAGAATGCAAGACCCTGTATCAGGTGTTATTCCCACACATTGGATGAAAGAGGATTGCACCGAAAATCTTGAAAACTTCTGGATTAACTGCCATATTTACACAGGCTTTACTATGATGAAATTAGCAAAGGTAACAGGCGAAATTTAATAAACCTATGAATTAAAAAATCGTGAAAGGAGCAAACGCTTCTTTCACGATTTTATATTTTATTTAAGTTCACTCTCGTGCAGAACAACACCGTTATTCTTTAACTTTTGCTGCAAAACCGAAATATTAAGTGTTGTGAAATCATCGGTGAGTGCGGCGGCGGTACCTGCCGCTTCGCCCGTTACTGCGCAGCAAGGAATAACACGCATTACATCCCACAAGGGTTCGTTTACAGAGGTGCACCGCCCTGCGACAACAAGATTTCTTACCGATTTATTATAAAGGGTTCTGAAAGGTACCTCATAAACAGGTCCACGCTTTCGCCAGTTTGAAACCATACCTATTGAATCTTCAAAATAAGTATGCTCTTCTGTGTGCGAAAGTTCATAATCACCCACAATTTTTCTGGTCATTCTGATTTGCGGAATGGTAGGCAGTGTAGAAATAACTGCACCCTTTTCAGTCTCTCTTCTTTTAAGCCAGTTTTTAAGCAAAATCTCGTGTGAAAGACAAACCATTTCGGAAATTTCTTTGCCGTCAAGCCCCGAAAAACGCTTTTCGGTGAGCGGTTTTTCCTCATTACCCGTTTTTTCATCATCCGGAATATCCGATGCGCCTAATTCACAAAGTTTATACCCTTCACTACCCGTAAAATAATACCAAGCCGCAAGTTTGTTACCAAGACTAAAGGTTTTAGTGGGAACATTTGCAAAATGTGCAATATCGCAATCTCCCGTTGCATCCACAACCGAGCGAATTTTATAAACATTTCTGCCCGATTTGTTTTCTGCAAAGAGTTCGGTTATTTTGCCATCTTCACAAGTCACGCCGGTAACATAACTGCCGTAAAGAATATCTACCCCATTATCCAAAAGCAGTTTTTCCGCTAAAATTGCAAAAATCTGCGGATTGTATCGCACTAAAAACCGTTTATCCTTTTCGGTGCGTGTGCCGATATTATCAAGCCAGTTTTCGGGATATCTGTCCTCGGCGCCGTAGGTTACGGAAAGTCTTAAAAGTTCTTCTGCAATGCCGAATGAAACTTGATGACCAAGTCCATCACAAATCGGCAAATAAATGGTAATAAGTCCCGCAGTACCAAGACCGCCTAACATATATTCCTTTTCAAAAAGTATAACTTTTTTACCCTCACGCGCCGCCGCCAATGCCGCCGAAATTCCCGCAAAACCGCCGCCGCATACCGCAACATCGTATTCCTTCATTGTAACACCTTAAAGCCTTTCTTCAAACGACATTATGTATTCATCCGCCATAGCCTTAACATCCTCTTTCGGCACGGGATAATGCTCATCATAAATGCCAACTGTGTACACACCTGCTTTTTTGGCATTTTCCAATGCTAAAATATTATCATCGAAAAAGATAATATCTTCTATTTTGCAACCTATTCTTTCAGCCATAGCCACATATATATCGGGTGAATTTTTAGTCATTCCAACATAATCGTCAGATGACCAAACAACCTCAAACATATCGAAAACACCATTGTTTTTAAGGCAAATATCAACCGTTAAATGAGGACTTGCAGTAAGCACATAAAGTTTTTTACCCTCTGCTTTAAGTTTATTTAAATATTCTTTAACAAAAGGCTTTGTTTTGATAACCTCACTGTAAAGGCGCACCATATTATCCGCCATACGCTGACCTATTTCCTCGTAAGTGCCCTTAACACCCATTTGCGAGAAAAGTTCAATGGTTTTAATTGTACCCAAGGGGGTAATGATATTAACAATATCTTCAGGATAATCTATGCCATCTTCCCGCAAAATATTTACCATACCTTCAGCAAAATAGCCCATTGAATCTATGAGTGTACCATCCATATCAAAGACGCATATATTTTTCATTTAAATTTCCTCCTTTACGGCTTACATCTTCCGCAAGGCTTATAACCATTACTGATCGCCAGTTCGCTGCTTTCAAAATAAGCTTTGTTATCTTCCTTCATTTTAGCAACAGAACTACATTCCGCCTTATGAAAAACACCCGAATTTTTGTTTGCACAATAGGCGCCGTTTTCATTTTTTGAAATTGTGTTTTCAATATTGGATGTTTGATTACCTATAACTTCGTTTTTGCTTGTAATATTTTGTGAGGGAGTAGTATCAATCCCAACCTTATCGGCACTTATAATCGAGTCATCCTCAAAGTTAGTATTGTCCGTTCTGTAACCGTTTACGGAATCATCCTTAGGCATATTAATAACCACCGGTTCGCGATTTTCTGCGGTATCATTATTACCGCAGGAAGAAAGCCACAATACCGAGGTTAAACACAAAAACACAATCAATAATTTTCTCATATTCTCTCGCTTTCAAAAAATACTAACTAAAGGAACTCATTAAGTATACCAAACTCAAAAGAATAATGCAATAATTTTGTAAAAACCCTTATTTTTTCAACTTTTTCGGTTGAAAAACAGTGCCAAATATGGTATACTATTTTGAAAGTTTATTTCTGAATGGAGATAATGGATTGTTTGAACAAACAGTAACTATTGAACGCATTGAAGAGATGGTTTCTCTCTTTGGGAACTTTGATGAAAACATCAAGCGTATCGAAAAAAAGTGCGGGGTTAATATCACCTCACACGGAAGTGAAATCCGTATTAAAGGCGATATTGACAATGTTTTTCTCGCAAAAGAAACTATTGAGGGTCTTATTACCATGATTAAGAACGGCGAACAGATAACCGACCGTAATGTCGATTATATAGCCGACTTGGTGGAAGACGGTGAAGGCGGAAAAGTTTCCGATATTGCCCATTCCGATTGTATATGCACAACCTCAAAGGGCAAACCCGTAAAACCCAAGACCTTGGGTCAGAAAAAATATATTGATGCTATTAAAAACAACACCATAACCATTGGTGTCGGCCCTGCGGGTACGGGTAAAACCTATCTCGCGGTAGCTTTGGCGGTAAAAGCTTTTAAAGCAAAAGAGGTAAACCGCATTATCTTAACAAGACCCGCCGTTGAAGCAGGTGAGCATTTAGGTTTTTTGCCCGGTGACCTTCAGCAGAAAATCGACCCTTATCTCCGTCCGCTTTATGATGCTCTTTTTGATATGCTCGGAGCAGAAAATTTCCAGAAATATCAAGAACGCGGAGATATTGAGGTGGCACCGCTTGCATATATGCGCGGAAGAACACTTGATGACAGTTTTATTATTCTTGATGAAGCGCAAAATACCACCTGCGAGCAGATGAAAATGTTCTTAACAAGACTTGGATTCAACTCCAAAGCAGTGGTTACGGGCGATATTACACAGATAGATTTGCCCGACGGTAAACATTCAGGATTAAAGGATGCTGTCAGAATTTTAAAGAATATTGATGATATTGCGATTTCAAGACTAACGGGCAGGGATGTTGTCCGCCATAGATTAGTTCAGGAAATCATTAAGGCTTATGAGAGAAATGGAGAAAAAAATGAGCGTAAAGGTTAATATTGTAACAAAAAGCAAAAGCACAAAAATCCCCACCGGCACAAAACTTTTAATAAGAAAAGCCTGCAATGCAACCTTAAAACTTGAAGGCTTTGATGCTCCTGCCGAGGTTGACGTTACACTTGTAAACGATGAAGAAATCAAGGAAATGAACAATCAGTTCAGAAATATTGATTCTGCTACCGATGTTTTATCCTTCCCCTTAGGCGAAAACGGAAATTATGACCGCAATCCCGAAAACGGCTCCCTTATGCTTGGTGATATTGTAATCTCGGTTGACCATGCATTAGTTCAGGCTAATCGCTACGGTCACGGTATAGAGCGTGAGGTGGCATTTTTAACCGTTCATTCAATGCTTCACCTTTTGGGATATGACCATGAAAACGGCGGACTTGAACA
Source organism: Acutalibacteraceae bacterium (assembly GCA_045636565.1). Taxonomy (GTDB): domain Bacteria; phylum Bacillota; class Clostridia; order Oscillospirales; family Acutalibacteraceae; genus UBA737. The sequence goes on along the minus strand of JAZTXU010000174.1, from coordinate 28,776 downwards.
GATGACAATGCGCGAAAAAGAAGAAAACGTGCTTGATGCTTTAGGTCTTGCAATAAATAAAATTTAAGGTAGGAAATAATGGAACAAAAATCTGCATTTATTACGATTATAGGTAGACCTAATGTTGGCAAATCCTCTCTAATGAATAAGATTTTAGGTCAGAAGGTGGCTATTGTTTCAAACAAGCCGCAAACCACAAGAACCCGTATAATGGGTATTCATACGGTTGATGAAACACAGATTGTTTTTATTGATACTCCGGGTTTTCATAAACCGAGAAACGAGCTTGATAAAAATATGAACAAAGCCGTGGGTGACGGTATGGCGGATGTTGATGCCGCAATACTTGTTATTGAAGCGGTTACCGCCTTTAAAATGGAAGACGGAGAGCTTCCCCCTGCTGAAGTCGAGCTTTTGAAAGAACTTAAAAAGCGAAATCTTAAGGCTGTACTTGTTATTAATAAAATTGACCTTTTGGCAGAAAAAGATAAGTTGCTTGACATTATAACAACCTACTGTGAGCATTTTCCGTTTGAAGCGGTTGTTCCACTTTCTGCCAGAACAGGTGACGGTGTGGAAGCTTTACTTTCTGAACTCAATAAATTCTCAAAGCTATCCCCTCATTACTTTGATGATGAAGATGTGACCGACCAGCCCGAAAAGGTTATGGTTGCCGAAATGATACGCGAAAAACTGCTTCGTTCACTTGATAAAGAGGTACCTCACGGAATAGCGGTTGACCTTGAACGCTTTGTTGAGCGTGACACCGCATCAGGCGAGCCTATTGTTGAGGTTGAAGCCACCATTATTTGCGAAAAGGATTCTCACAAGGGAATTATTATCGGCAAAGGCGGTGCAATGCTCAAAAAAATAGGTATGCTTTCCCGCCGTGATATTGAAAACTTTTTCGGCATAAGGGCCAATGTAAAACTTTGGGTTAAGGTTAAGGAAGATTGGCGCAACCGACAAGGACTTATTCACACCTTCGGACTTGACTGATTTTTCCTATTATAATTTTCTCTTAAAGCCACAAACTTAAATTATAAGGATGTGGCTTTTATGAAAACAGATAATTATTGGAATATATTTTTAAAAAGCGGCAGTGTTGCCGATTATCTCACATATCTTAATTCTAAGGAGAAGGAAGACAGTGACACAAGCACAGACAAGATTTACTGTGGAAGGCTTAGTAATAAAAGAGATGGAAGTGGGAGAGAGTGACCGTTTGGTTACTCTCTTTACGCGTGAAAACGGTATTCTTAAAGCTTTTGCATCGGGTGCAAAGAATATAAAATCCAAAAAAGGCGCGGCGACAAGTCTGCTTACATATTCAAGTTTTACTATTCTTGACAAAAAAGGGACTTTACGAATTTACGAAGCCACACCAGAGGCTTCCTTTTTTACAATGGGTACAGACATTGAAATTCTTACACTTTCGCAGTATTTTTGTGAATTAGCGCTCATGTTCGGTGAAAATGATAACCCGAATGAAGAACTCTTGAGGCTAATTTTAAATTCACTTCATTTTTTAACTAAAGAAAAAAGATATCCGCCTCTTATAAAAGCCATTACAGAACTCAGAATTGCCGCACTTTGCGGTTATATGCCAAATCTTATTGCCTGCAAAAACTGCGGAAAATTTGAAGATAACATAATGTATTTCAATTTAGAAGAAGGCTCTATTTCCTGTGGCGAATGTAAACCTGAAGGCGAAAATATTGTAATAAACAAAACTGTACTTTCAGCTTTAAGGCATATTGTTTTTTCGGAATTCAAAAATCTTTATTCTTTTGATATACCGAATACCGATGCCGATTTACTTTCAAAGGTAACAGAAAAATATATAACACTTCAAACTGATTTTAATTTCTCTGCATTACAATTCTATAACAGTATAAAATAAGGAGTAAATATGGGATACAATATCGAAAGATATTTAAAAACACTTGAACTTGATAAAATATTGGAATTGCTTTCAAACGAGGCTACTATTGAGGATTCAAAGGCGCTCGCCAAGTCAATTATTCCAAAAACCGATATCAAAGAAGTAAACGAGCAGCTGGCACAGACCCTTGCAGCATATACCTTTATGTCTCGCTACACCTCTCCATCATTCGGTGCGGCGGTTAATGTTTCATCAAAGTTGTTAAGAGCGCAGTCGGGCGCAACATTATCTATCCCCGAGCTTTTGGATATTGCCGAGCTTCTTCGAGTTATCCGTTCTTTAAAAGAATGGCGAGGTAACTGTTCGGCTGTGGAAAATTCTGCCATAGATTTTCTTTTTGATACTTTAGTTCCCAATAAATTTATTGAAGATAAAATCAATTTTGCAATAAAAAACAACGAAGAACTTAACGATAATGCTTCCCCTGCGCTTTTTGATATTCGCCGTAAAATAGTAAACAAATCAAGCAAAATCAGAGATATTCTTGACAGAATAGTTCATGGTCCAAGCGCAAAATATCTTCAAGAGGCAATTGTCACCCAGCGTGACGGTAGGTTTGTTGTTCCCGTAAAAATTGAACATAAAGGTCAATTAGGCGGTATTGTTCACGATACTTCTTCTACCGGCTCCACCATTTTTGTTGAGCCTATGAGCGTTGTTGAAACCAACAATGAAATCAGAGTTTTGCGCCTTCGCGAACAGGAAGAAATCGAGCGTATTTTAGCCGAGCTATCAAGTGAAGCAGGCAATTTTGCCGATAGTATTATTCATTCATATAATGCTCTGGTTCAGCTTAATTTGATTTTCGCAAAGGCTAAGCTTGCCTATAAAATGAAGGCTATTGTGCCAAACATCAATAATGAAGGGCAAATTTACCTTAAAAATGCGAGACATCCGCTTATACACTATAAATCGGTAGTTCCGATAACTGTGGGGCTCGGCATAGATTATGGCACACTTGTAATCACAGGCCCTAATACGGGCGGTAAAACCGTTTCTCTTAAAACCATAGGCCTCTTAACCCTTATGGCAATGAGTGGACTTATGATTCCTGCCGATGACGGTAGCAAAATCGCCGTTTTCAGCAAGGTTTTTGCCGATATTGGTGATGAACAGAGCATTGAGCAATCGCTTTCTACCTTCTCATCACATATGACAAATATCATCTATATTCTAAAAAATGCAGATGATAATTCACTTGTTTTGTTTGATGAGCTTTGCGCGGGTACTGACCCCGTTGAGGGTGCCGCATTAGCTAAGGCTATTTTGATGAGACTTTCAGCCTATGGCGCGAAATCTGTTTCCACTACTCACTATCCCGAGCTCAAAGCTTACGCTATTGACACTGATTATGTTGAAAACGCTTGCTGCGAGTTTGATGTTGCGACCCTTAAACCCACATATAAGCTTATAATTGGTATGCCGGGTCGTTCAAATGCTTTTGCTATTTCAAAAAGGCTCGGTCTTGATTCCGATATTATTGAAAATGCTAAAGAGCAGGTTAAAGAAGAAGATATGCGGTTTGAGCGCGTGGTTTCAGCTTTAGAGGGAGCCCGCCGCGCTGCCGACAGAGAACATTCTAAAGCAGTTTCTTTGCGCCGCGAGCTTGAAGAATCCAAGAAAAAAGCCGATATGCGTGAGCACGAGCTTGAAATAGCACGCGAAAAGCTTATGGAGAAAACAAGAGATACCGCAAATGGCATTATTGAAAGCGCAAGATATAAATCTTCTCTTTTACTTAACGAGCTTGAAGAGCTTAAGAAAGGTCTTACCGCGCAAAATGCCGCCGAAATGGCAGAAAAAGCAAGAAGAGCTTATAAATCAACCTTAAAAGAGCTTGAAGACACTGCCAACCCCGTTATAGAAAAAACCGCCTCAGGCGAAGCGGTTACCAAAATAGAAAAGGGCGATATTGTACTTGTGGCAGATATCGGAAGAGATGCTACTGTTATTGATGTAAAGCCTGATAAAAAGCAGGCTTATGTTATGTCAGGCTCAATTAAGATGTGGGTAGATTTTGAAAATCTTCGCTATAAATCTAAAAACGCGCAATCCACCGAGCTTAAGAAAACAAGACGCGTTACAGGTCTTCAGTCACGCGCTTTAAGAGAGGTTTCAGGCGAGGTTGACCTTCGCGGTATGGCATCTGATGAAGCTATTTTAGAGCTTGACCAATATATTGACAATGCGGTGATTTCAGGCCTTGAAACAATCCGCATTATCCACGGAAAGGGCACAGGCGTGCTTAGAAAAAATGTTCAGGCACATCTGCGTTCTCACAGAAGCATTAAAAGTTTCCGCCTTGGCACATTCGGCGAGGGTGAAAACGGTGTTACAATAGCAGAATTACAATGATATAGTAAAACGGAAGAAGTAAATCAAACCTTCTTCCGTTTTTTAATGCGTAATTCGAAATGCGTAATGCGTAATTTCGGTGTCTGCAACGCATTTAAATGTTTTTGATATGTGAATTCCCATCGCGTGTTGTTCCGCCAAATAGTGCAAATTTTATACCAAATCAATGGGAATACTTGTAGGGACAGGCGTCCTCGACTGTCCGTTTAATTTTGATGTGGGCTAATGGAACAACACTTAGGTAGCGAAGCGTGCGACCCGTTAGATTATGATAAATTTTGCAGGATGATGTGGGCATCATCCCCTACGGTGTGTAATTTAAATTTTATTTAATTCTGCAAAAATTATTTTCTTGTTGGTTTAACATTTGAATCAGGTGTAATATTACCTTCTATGACACCGTTCTCATTTTCAAAATTTTTAATATTTTCTCTTATCAAAACTAAAACCTGACTATTTACACTTCTACCCTCATAATCAGCAATGAAAGCAATTTTATTCAACATTTCTTCCTCGATTCTAATTGAAACACTTTTAATAGCCATAAATACACCTCATATTGAATATATTGTATATTTATTTTAGACGCATTATGTGTTATAATGCAAAAAGTGAATATATGGTATATCTATTATATCAGAGGTGAATGTTAAAATGATAAACTCTTGTTGCTTTTTCGGTCACAGAGAAATAAATGAAAGTGAGGAATTAAAAAGGCAGTTATATATAATAATCGAAGATTTGATTACAAACAAAAATGTTGATACCTTTCTTTTTGGCAGTAAAAGTGAATTTGATGACCTTTGCCACGAAATTGTAACACAAATAAAAGAAATCTACCCCAACATAAAACGGATTTACGTTAGGGCAGAATATCCTGATATAAATGACCGATACAAAAATTTTCTTTTAAAACATTATGAAGAAACTTATTTCCCCGAAAAATTAAGAAATTCGGGCAAGGCGGTATATATTAAGCGAAATTATGAAATGATTGATAAAAGTGAATTTTGTGTGGTTTATTATCACATAAAAGATAAACCTACCACACGCCAAAGCGGCACGGAAATAGCCTTAAATTATGCAATTAAAAAGGATAAGGAAATTATATATTTATAAAAAACAGGATTGCCTTATAAAAGACAATCCTTTGTTCTTAATCATTAAAGAAATCTTTAACCTTATCCATAAAGCTTTTTTTCTTCTTATAGTTTTTATCATCAGTAGCACTGTCAAATTCTTTGAGCTTTTCTTTTTGAGCCTTTGAAAGGTCTTTGGGAACTTCAACGGTAATTCTTACATATTGGTCACCCTTGCCGCTGTAGTTAAGGCGTTGAATACCTTTACCGCGCAGCTTAAATTCATCACCCGGCTGTGTTCCCTCGTGAATAGTGAATTTCACCTTACCGTCAAGGGTAGGCACTACTATTTCATCTCCGAGAGCCGCCTGAGTAAAGGTTATCGGAATTTCACAGTAAACATCATATCCATCACGCTCAAAAATTGGGTGCGGACGAACATTAACATTGATTCGAAGGTCTCCCGAAGGTCCGCCGTTTACTCCGGCATCACCGCCGCCGCGAAGATTAATTACCTGACCGTCATCAATACCTGCCGGAATTTCAACAGTTTGCTCTACTGTATGGCGGATTCTACCCTTACCTGCACAGGTCTTACAAGGGTTATCGATAATCTTACCGCTACCGTGACAATGGTTACAAACCTGCTGTGTTTGCATAACGCCGAAAGGTGTTCTCTGTGTTGCGGAAACCTGACCTGTACCGTGACAAACGGGGCAGGTTTTAGGAGTTGAGCCTTTCTCGGCTCCCGAGCCGCCGCATTCCTTACAGGTATCAATCTTTGTAACCTTTACGGTTTTTTTGCAGCCTTTTGCCGCTTCTTCAAAGGAAATAGTGACAGATGCAGCAGTATCGTTACCGCGTCTTGGAGCGTTGGGATTGTTTCTTCTTCCTCCGCCGCCGAAACCGCCGCCAAAGAAGGAACTGAAAATATCCCCTAAATCACCAAAATCTCCGGTAAATCCACCGCCATAGCCGCCACCGCCTGCGCCGAAGTTGGGGTCAACTCCCGCGTGGCCGAACTGGTCATAACGAGCGCGTTTTTCACCGTCGGACAATACTTCATAGGCTTCATTTACTTCCTTAAAGTTCTTTTCAGCCTCAGCGTCACCCGGATTTAAATCGGGGTGATATTTTTTTGCCGCTTTTCTGTATGCTTTTTTAAGTTCGTCCTCAGAAGCAGATTTATCAACTCCGAGGACTTCGTAATAGTCTCTTTTATCGTCAGCCAAAGCAATTCTCCTAAAATTTTTATGTAGGGGCGGATGCCTACATCCGCCCGTGATTATTCGGGTCGATGTGGTCATCGACCCCTACATTATTTTATTGATTATTTATTGTCATCAACATCGGTGTAATCTGCCTCATAAACATTGGGGTCTGCATTAGGAGCACCCTGAGCAGCATTGGGATCACCCTGAGGGTTAGCAGCCTTATAAATCTTTTCGCTTACAGCGTAGATTTCCTTCTGTAAATCTTCTTGTTTCTGCTTAATAGCCTCGATATCTTCGCCCTTGAGTGCTTCTTTGAGTGCTTCCTTGGCGGTGTCAATCTTAGCCTTTTCTTCATCAGAAAGCTTATCGCCAAACTCGGTTACAGTCTTTTCGGTCTGATAAATCATCTGGTCAGCATTGTTTCTGATATCAACTGCCTCGCGGCGCTTCTTATCCTCTGCTGCATATTCTTCAGCCTCTTTAACAGCCTTGTCAATATCTTCCTTAGACATATTGGTGTTGGAAGTAATTGTAATATTATTCTCTTTACCTGTGCCCAAATCCTTTGCGGATACATGAACGATACCGTTAGCGTCGATATCGAATGTTACCTCAATCTGGGGGATTCCGCGAGGAGCAGGAGCAATACCGTCAAGGTGGAATACACCTAAAGTCTTATTATCTCTTGCAAATTCGCGCTCACCCTGCAATACGTGTACCTCAACAGAGGTCTGACCGTCTGCAGCGGTTGAGAAAATCTGGCTCTTCTTAGCGGGAATGGTTGTGTTTCTGTCAATAACCTTTGTGGAAACGCCACCCATTGTTTCAATACCAAGAGAGAGAGGTGTAACATCAAGGAGAAGAAGACCCTTAACATCACCACCGAGAACACCTGCCTGCAAAGCAGCACCTAAAGCTACGCATTCATCGGGGTTGATGCCCTTGAAAGGCTCTGTGCCCATAAAGTTTTTAACTGCTTCCTGAACAGCGGGGATTCTTGAAGAACCACCAACCATAAGAACCTTGTTGATTTCATTCTTGTTTAAGCCTGAATCGCTGAGAGCCTGACGAACAGGAGCCATTGTAGCTTCAACCAAATCAGCGGTAAGTTCATTGAACTTAGCTCTGGTAAGTGTGGTTTCAAAGTGTTTGGGGCCTGTGGAATCTGCGGTGATAAAGGGAAGATTAATATCTGTGGTGGACATACCTGAAAGGTCAATCTTTGCCTTTTCAGCAGCTTCCTTTACACGCTGCATAGCCATTTTATCATTTGAAAGATCAATACCCTGCTCTGCCTTAAAGGTAGATACGATATAATCCATAACACGCTTATCGAAGTCGTCACCACCGAGCTTGTTGTTACCGGCTGTTGCTAAAACTTCCTGAACACCATCACCCATTTCAATGATTGAAACGTCGAATGTACCACCACCAAGATCATAAACCATAACCTTCTGGTCATCTTCCTTATCAATACTGTAAGCCAAAGCTGCAGCGGTGGGCTCGTTTATAATTCTCTTAACCTCAAGACCTGCAATTTTACCTGCATCCTTGGTTGCTTGACGCTGAGCATCGGTGAAGTAAGCAGGAACAGTAATAACTGCCTCCGAAACGGTTGTGCCGAGATATGCCTCTGCATCAGCCTTTAACTTCTGCAAAATAATAGCAGAAATTTCCTGAGGTGTATACTTCTTATCATCAATTTCAACTGTGTAAGAAGTACCCATTTCACGCTTGATAGAGCTGATTGTTCTGTCAGGATTAGTGATAGCCTGGCGCTTTGCAACCTGACCTACCATTCTCTCACCTGTTTTTGAAAACGCCACAACAGAAGGGGTTGTTCTTGAACCCTCTGCATTAGCGATAACTACTGCTTCGCCGCCTTCCATAACAGCTACGCAGGAGTTAGTTGTACCTAAGTCAATACCAATAATTTTTCCCATTTTTATTTCCTCCAAATAGAATATAATGTATTTAAAATTTTAATTAGCAACTGATACCATCGCGGGACGGATAACAGTGTCCCCTATTTTATAGCCCTTCTGCAAAACCTGAGCTATAACATTTTCACCTAAATTTTCATCCAGGGTATGCATTACTGCTTCGTGGCAGTTAGGGTCGAATACATCGCCAACCTGAGCCACTTCAACGATTCCTAAATTTGAAACCAAACCTTCGAACTGCTTTACAATAAGTTCAATGCCCTTTATATAATCAACCGAGGTTTTATCCTCTAAAGCGGCAGCACGGTCAATATTATCGAGAATCGGCAAAAGATTTTTTATAACATTCGCTTTTGCAAATTCTGCAACACCTGACTTTTCACGCTCGGTACGCTTTTTGAAATTATCAAACTCCGCCGCGGTGCGAAGAAGTAAATCGTTTTTAGCATCTAACTCTGCTTTTAATTTTTCTAATTCCGCATCCTTTTTAGGTTTCTTTTCTTTTTTCTCTTTAGTCGGTTTTGCGGTGGTTTCTTTATTTTCTTCCACAACTAATCCTCCATATCTTTTTGTGCTTCTGTCATTATTTCTGTGAGCCTTTCGGCTATATATTCTATACCGGGCATTATCTGCTCGTACGACATTCTGTTTGGACCGATTACACCTATATATCCTTGGTATTTATCGGCACTTGTGAATTTTGCGGCAATAAAAGTTCCAAAATTCAGTTCACTGTAAACGGTATCTGTTCCAAAAACTGCGTGGGCACCGTCACCAACATTTTCAAGTATTGAAATTATCGGATCGCGCTGTTTTATAAGGGAAAGCACCCGTCTGGCTCCTTGCTCATCACCACATATATTATAAAGCGCATTTTCACCCTTAAGATTCACATCGGTTTCTTCAATTTCTGCCGCGGTTTCAAACACAATGGATAATAACGGCATAAGTTCCAATGAATAAAGCCCCGTTTCGGCTATTACATTTTGAAGATAAGCCTTGTTAAGTTCATTTACCCGCTTACCGATAACTCGTTTTTTAAGTATCAATTTGAACTGTTCTTCAAGTTCTTGAGAAAAACCTCTGCCCTTGCGAATAGTTCTGCTTCTGGTTCTGCCATCATCGGTTATTATTAAAAGCATTGCCGAAAATCTGCCAATATCAAGCAATTCTATTCTTTTTATTTTCGGCGGGTTCACAGTTATAAGACAAGATATTGCAGGTAATCCGGTGAGTGAGGATAAAACCTGCGATGCCATAACCGGAATGCTTTCAGGTTCACAATTAAAACTTTCAAGCGAACTGTCAATAAAACCTTTAACCGAAGGTTCGAGTTCTTTTTTACTTGTCAGACTTTCAACATAAAACCGGTAACCGCTACTCGTCGGGATTCTTCCTGCTGAGGTGTGAGGTTGTTCTAAAAAGCCCAATTCACAAAGCTCGCTCATTTCATTTCTAAGGGTTGCTGAGGAGGGAGCATTTTCTAAAAGAAAGGTTAAATTTTTTGAACCTATTGGCTCACCGGTTTCGATATACGCCTTTACAATCGCCTTTAAAACCGCCTGTTTTCGAGGGGTTAATTCCACTCAGCTCACCTCACTTTCAATATTTAGCACTCTTGCACATCGAGTGCTAACACATCCTATTATATGCATAATTTTCGTTTTGTCAATACTTTTTCAAGAAAAAACTTTGACTTTCCCTGACCTTTCGTAATTTGTCAATATCCATTATGTGTAATTTCAACAAAAAAACGCGTTTTTTCACATCAGATGCTTGCAATATTTATAAATTTATGTTATATTGTATTAAATATCTATATTTATTTTCTTTCGAAGGAGTAAGTTATGGAGAAAGTTGAAAAAATATTACACCCAAAAGGTTATATTGGTGGAGGAGCTTTTCTTCCCCACTTCAAAAAAACCGCCGAACTTGAAACAGTGATTATGCCTCCCGTGGCGCAGGTGAAAATCCCGTTACAGCAGCATATAGGCGCACCCGCAAACCCTGTTGTTAAAAAGGACGACAAGGTTTTTGTTGGCACTTTAATCGCAGAAGCCGGCGGATTTGTTAGTGCCCCTGTTCATTCAAGTGTTTCGGGTACCGTTGCCGATGTTAAAGGCGGTTACATAATTATTGATTCTGATGGAGAAATGACTAAGGACCCGAACCTTAAACCTTTCCCCATTGAAACCTCCGCCGATATTGCAAAAGCGGCAGATGCCTGCGGTCTTGTTGGTCTCGGCGGTGCAGGATTCCCCACAAAAGTAAAACTTACTTTGAAAGAAGAAACAAAAATAGACACTCTTATCATCAACGCCGCAGAGTGTGAGCCTTATATTACCAGCGACTATCGTGAGTGCATTGAAAGTTATGACGACGTTGTTGAAGGCGTTTATCTTTTAAAGGAAGTTTTGAAAATTCCTAATGCTATAATATGTGTTGAAAGCAATAAAAAGAAAGCCATTGAAATGCTCTACGCTATTGCTACTGACAAGCGCGATGTTGACGATACCATTAAACTAATGCAACTTCCGACGAGATACCCGCAAGGTGCAGAAAAGGTTATAATTTATTCTGCAACAGGCAGGAAGGTGCCCGCAGGCAAACTTCCGAGTGATGTTGGTTGCATTGTAATGAATGTTACAAGTATCGCTACGCTTTATCGTTTTATTAAAACCGGTATGCCGCTTGTTTCTAAAAGACTCACAGTTGACGGTAACGCAGTATCTGAACCTAAAAATGTTATTGTTCCTATCGGTACACCTATAAAGGATTTGCTTGAATTTGTTGGCGGAATAGATGAAGAAGCCGATGAAATCATTATGGGCGGTCCTATGATGGGCATTGATGTTTGTGACGAAAACGCAGTTGTTGAAAAGCGTAACAACGCAATAACCGTTATGAAATCGGGCAAGGCACCAAAGCAAACCGCATGTATTCGTTGCGGCAGATGTGCAAAAGCCTGCCCTATGCAGTTATATCCTGCAAAAGTTGAATCAGCAATAAACTTCAATTTAACCGAATCACTTAAAAACCTTAACATAAATTACTGTATGGAATGCGGAAGTTGTTCCTTTGTATGCCCGGCTTCCCGTCCGCTTACGCAAGTAATGCGACTTGCAAAAGCAAACTTAAGAAAGGAGAGTGCAAAATGAAAAGCCTTTTAAATGTTAATTCATCTCCCCATTTAAAACACCCCGATACCACAAGTTCCATTATGCTTGATGTTATAATTGCTCTTCTTCCTGCCAGCATTTTCGGTTGTATCCTTTTTGGCTGGCGCGCCGCAGTTTTGCTTATAACTTGTGTTGCCGCCGCCGTTTTAAGTGAATTTTTATGGAACAAGGTACTCCAAAAGCCAAACACGATAGACGACCTTTCAGCAGTGGTTACAGGTTTACTTTTAGCAATGAATCTTCCCGCCAAAACCCCTTTCTGGATGGCGGCAATCGGAAGCGTTGTTGCAATAATTGTTGTTAAGCAAATGTTCGGCGGTCTTGGTCACAACTTTGCAAACCCCGCCATTACTGCGAGAATCGTAATGATGGTTTCTTTCCCCGCAGTTCTTGGAAATATCGGCAATTATCTCCTCCCGCTTGACACTATTTCAAGTGCTACCCCGCTTGATTTTCTTTCCAAATCGGCTTCAGAATTTCCCGAAACACTTACTCTTAAAAATTTATTTTTCGGTTTCGAGGGTGGTTGTATCGGCGAAACCTCAGCATTTTTACTGATTATCGGCGGTCTCTACCTTACCGCAAGAAGAATAATAACTCCAACTGTACCTTTAACCTTTATCGGAACAGTTGCTTTACTATCATTTATTGTTGGTGATAATGTTGGAGTATCGGTTTTCGGTGGCGGATTAATGCTTGGTGCAATATTTATGGCAACCGATTATACCACCAGCCCCACAACAGAACTTGGCAAACTTATTTTTGGTATAGGATGTGGTGTAATAACCTTTGTTATAAGAAAATTTGCTGCCTTACCCGAAGGTGTATCTTACGCAATACTTCTTATGAACATATTGGTTCCTTATATCAACCGCATATCTCTCAAAAAGCCCTTCGGTTTTGTGGCTCCTAAAAAGGAGGTAAAAGCGGATGAATAAATTTATCAACTTTTTGAAAAACAATAAAAACGATATTTTAAAGCCGGTCGTTGTTTTGCTCAGCATTTGTGTTGTAATACCCCTCGCACTTTCGCTTACAAATGAACTTACCGCTGAAAAAATCCAAAAACTGCAATCCGAAAAAGAAAAATCCTCTATGTCACAGTTAATTGATGCTGATATTTTTGGAAAACTATCCTTTCAAAGTAAAGAAGAGGAAATCAATTTTCACGTTGCTCTCACCGGCGGTAAACCTCAGGGTTATATCTTTGTGACCTCTGCCAAAGGATACGGCGGTGATGTTTCGGTTATGACTGCTGTCGGTCTTGACGGTAAAATAATAGGCGTTTCCATTCTTGATGCCGCAAACGAAACGCCCGGTCTTGGTCAAAACATAACAAAAGAATCGTTTTATTCACAGTTTAAAGATATGCAAAAGGGTATTGGCGTAATTAAAAGTGGTCTTTCCACTAAGGATAACGAAATCAATGCCGTAACAGGCGCTTCGATTTCTTCAAGAGCGGTAAGAGATGCCGTTGATAAGGCTCTTACCTATTTTGAAGAATACACAAGTTCGATTCCCAGCGTAACGGAGGTGGTTTACATTGAAGAATAATAAGTGCTTAAATGTTTTCACAAATGGTCTTGTTAAAGAAAACCCCACTTTAAGATTAGTGCTCGGCACCTGTCCCACCTTGGCTGTTACCACTGCCGCCGTAAACGGTATAGGAATGGGTATTTCAGCAACGGTTGTTCTTGTTTGTTCAAACCTTGTAATCTCACTTTTGCGTAATATTATTCCCGATAAGGTTCGAATCCCCGCATTTATCACAATTATCGCAGGATTTGTTAGCGTTGTTCAAATGCTTGTAAAAGCGTTCTTGCCTTCTATTGATGAATCCTTGGGAATTTTCTTGCCCCTTATTGTTGTAAACTGCATTATTTTGGCACGTGCCGAAATGTTTGCTTCCAAAAACAGCCCTGTTTTGAGCATACTTGACGGACTCGGAATGGGACTCGGCTTTACTGCCGTTCTCACTATAATGGGTGCAATCCGTGAATTTTTGGGTGCAGGAAGTATTTTTTCACTTCCAATAACTGCGGAAATCATTGACCCGATGATTGTATTTCTTCTCCCTCCCGGCGGCTTCTTTGTTTTTGGTATACTTGTTGCAGTTTCCAACGCAATAGCAAAGAAAAACGGCAAAAAGCCGGTTGAGCACTTGGGTTGTGCAAACTGTCCTTCAAGAGCCGCTTGCGGTAAAGCAAATTGCGAAGAGGAGGTAACCGAAAATGAGTAATACTTCCCTTGCAGCCATATTGTTAGCAGGTATTTTAACCAACAATATGGTATTATCCAAATTTTTAGGTATCTGCCCCTTCCTTGGTGTTTCCAAAAAGGCTAACACCGCCCTTTCAATGAGTATTGCAGTAACTTTGGTTATGGTAATTGCCACCGCGGTAACCTGGCCTATTTATCACTATTTGCTCTATCCGGATTACACATATCTTGAAACCATTGTTTTCATACTTGTAATTGCTGCAATAGTTCAGTTTATTGAAATAGCCCTTAAAAAGTACATAAAGCCGATTTACAATGCTTTAGGAATTTACCTTCCTCTCATAACCACAAACTGTGCAGTTTTAGGTGTTACAATGCTTAACACCCAGAACAATTTTAATTTCATTCAGTCGATTGTGAATGCATTAAGTGCAGGTCTTGGTTTTATGCTTGCAATGCTTTTGTTTGCAGGCGTTAGAGAAAGGCTGGAAACCGCTGATATTCCCGATTTTTTAAAAGGTCTTCCCATCACTCTTATATCAGCGGCAATAGTTTCACTTTCATTCTTAGGCTTCGCAGGAATAGGAGGTTAAACTATGAACATTATATTACCCGTAATTATTGTTGGCATTATAGGTCTTGTTGCCGGAATCGGACTTTCGGTTGCTTCAAAACTTATGGCAGTGCCAACCGATGAAAAACAGGAAAAAATTCGTGAAGCGCTCCCCGGTGCCAACTGCGGTGCTTGCGGATATTCAGGATGTGACGGTTATGCCGCTGCGGTAGCATCTGGCGAAGCCACTCCCGATAAATGCGCCCCCGGTGGCGAAACATCCGCAAAAGCAATGGCTGAAATTTTAGGCGTTGAAATTTCAACCACTCCCATGGTTGCATTTATTGCTTGTAACGGAAATTCCGAAATCACCAATTTAAAATACAACTACACAGGTATGAACAGTTGCACCGCCGCATCTCTTTTGCACGCAGGTCCTCTTGAATGTAGCTTTGGTTGCATTGGTCTTGGAGACTGTGCAAAAGCCTGCCCTTTCGGTGCCATTTTAACCGAAAACGGCAAACCTGTTATCTGCGAAGATTTATGTATGGGTTGCGGTAAATGTGCCGCTGCCTGCCCCAAAAAACTTATATCCATTCTTCCCAAAGACCGCAAGGTTACTGTGGCTTGTTCAAACAAACAAAAAGGTGCTCCTGTTGTTAAAATGTGCAAAGCCTCATGTATTGCCTGCACATTATGCGAAAAACAATGTGAAGCAGGTGCAATTAAGGTAATTGATAACTTAGCAGTTATTGATTATTCACTCTGTACCGGTTGCGGAAAATGTAAAGAAGTCTGCAAGCGCAACGTTATAATTTAAGAGTTGATTTCATTAAAAAATCTCACTGAATTCAGTGAGATTTTTTGTTTTAAATAAGCATCTTTATTTCCTTTAATTTGTTATCAATGTATAGTTTGGTATCAGCAATATATTCGCAATCCAAAACAACATCCTTATCTGCAAGTAATGTCATATCAGGTGAAATACTTGTAAGACCTTTTACAACCCCGTCTGCATCTGCGGTTGCGGTTTGTGGAGCTATATAAGGCTCATACTCCGTTCTGCTTGCGCCGACTTCTATTTGCGGTTTGAATACTAGATTATTTACAGTAGTATTTGCGCTAATACTTATAACCACAGACATTGTCCAAGCTCCCTCTGCTGGTATCTCAAAACTAAAGCCAGTACCATAATCATAGGCACGTGAAGTGCTTGTGCTTTTATTGGTTAGTACCTTACTTTCTATGCCATCTTTAAAGAATACAGCATATATATTATAGGTTGTGCTTTTACCGCCAGCTGGACACCCGCTTAAATAATACGTGCCTTTGGATAATTTTAAATCTTTTTGTCTTATAATATAAAAAGCTGAGCCCGTTGCTGTACCATTTGCGGTTACTACTCCAGAATAATTATCAAAATATGTTATTCCATTTGTGGTTAATACAGCACCATTCTCAGTTTGTACAGCACCATAGGCTGTACTAGAGTGAAAAGAGGAGCCTATAAGGTTTTTACCGTATCTGCTAACGGTCACATCTGTCAAGTCGGTAAATTCACCGCAAGTCACGGTTATTTCACTTAAAATATGGGTAGAATAATCACCGGCGAAATAAACATAAATATTGCTTATATCTGTGGGAAGAGTAATGGTTAAATGTGCGCCGTTTTCATAGTTTAACGGACCGGTGTTGCCTAACCTGCC
Source organism: Acutalibacteraceae bacterium (assembly GCA_045636565.1). Taxonomy (GTDB): domain Bacteria; phylum Bacillota; class Clostridia; order Oscillospirales; family Acutalibacteraceae; genus UBA737. The sequence continues at coordinate 12,582 of JAZTXU010000174.1, read as the reverse complement.
ATCGCTCATTATATCAATATTATTACCTGTTTTTAAACCTAGGTTGTTAGAGGAATTATTGCATTTATAGAATAAGTTTATAGTTTCTCCGCCCTTTAAATCGGGGGATATATCTATAAGTTTGCCTAAAATTACATACTCCGAAGATGCATTAGGATTATTGATAGTTAATGTTTTATCATCATTTACCTGCACCTTATCTGTTTTTATAACCTTTGTTATGTCAAAGTAGTTCTTAACATTAACCTTCAACTCGTGTTCACTGGGAGATGCATCGCTGATTTTTATCGCCCTGCTGCTCATATTTTGCTTTATAGCAAAAGCAAAAACACTGTTCAAACCATTAACCGCCTCACTAACCGCCTTACCGCTCTGGGCGTTTTCGCTTTCAGGATTATAATTTTGCTCTGTAACCGCATCCTTACCGTTTTCTCCGTCTTTTCCGTTAAAAGCACCGTTATCGGCATCTTTTCTTACCGATTCTGCAATGCTTTTTGTTTCATTATAAATACCAACCAACTGTTCGTATTGTGACGGTGTGTAACTCTCGGGCTCATCCGCCGAAATGTCACCGCTTTTGTAAACCTTAATTTCTGAGGGAATTGTTGTGATTACAGTGTCACCTTTTATTCCGCTTAAAGATACCGAAAAGCAAGGTGGTTTTATAACCTCAAACGGAATAATACATGTGTTATCCCCTAAATAAAGTTCATTTGCCTCCTCCATAATAACAGATGTCGAAATATCCAACTCTTCATTTTTAAAAACCGCCGTTTTAAAAGCCGTATCCCAGTTTTCATCTAACAAAAACTGAATTTTTAAAAACTTCACACTATCGGATGCCACACTTTCGGTATTAAGCCTTATTTTTTGGTCAAAAATTTCTGCTTTAATCATAAAATCATCCTTTATAATATTTTTTGCCGTGTCAGGCAATTTAATATTATAAAAATCACGATGGACATTCACCGACATTTTTAAAATTTTACAGTTTACTTTTTTAAGATTTTGTAGTAAAATAACAAGGTATAAAATTTAAAGTAAGGGGGCGTTATTTTGAAACAGATTGTTATAATAGGCGGCGGTGCAGCAGGTCTTATGGCGGCAACAACTGCAGCACAGAAATACGGTGGTGCAGCACAGATTACATTAATTGAAAAAAATGAACGTCCCGCAAGAAAACTTATGATTACGGGCAAAGGCAGATGCAATGTTACAAACAACTGCGATTTGGACACGCTTATCGCCAACACACCGCGTAATCCACGTTTTCTTTATTCCGCCTTTTCCGCTTTTTCCCCTTGCAATACAATGAATTTTTTTGAAAATCTAAAAGTTCCGCTTAAAACAGAGCGCGGAAACAGAGTTTTCCCAGTTTCTGATAAGGCGGTAGATATTGTCGATGCACTTGTAAACTCTGCAAAAAAATCAGGCGTTAAAATTATAAACGCCACCGCAAAAAAAATTGAAACCGCAAGTGAAGGTGTTTCAGGTGTCACTTTAAACAATGGCGAAACCATTTCTGCCGATAGTGCGATTATAGCCACGGGCGGCGTTTCTTACCCTGTGACCGGCTCCACCGGTGATGGTTACACTTTTGCAAAAGCATTAGGGCATACCGTAACCGAAATTTCCCCTTCTTTGGTACCAATTGAATGTCATGAAGGCTTTTGCAGTAAACTTTCAGGATTATCACTAAAAAATGTAACATTGAGTGTTTTTGAAGAAGGCAAGAAAAAACCGATTTTCAGCGAAATGGGCGAAATGCTTTTCACACATTTCGGCATATCGGGACCCCTCGTATTATCCGCTTCTGCCAACATTAAAAATATGGACAAAAAGCAATATACCGCCACGATAGATTTAAAACCTGCACTCACAACCGAACAACTTGATAGCAGAATTTTAAGAGATTTTTCCGAACAGCAAAACAAAGATTTTATAAATTCGCTTGATAAACTGTTGCCGAAAAGTCTGATTCCAATAATAGTATCTCTCTCGCCGATAGCACCACACACTAAAATAAACAGTATTGACCGCGAAAGCCGTAAACGTTTTTGCGATTTAATAAAAGCATTTCCTCTTACCTTCACAAGGTTCAGACCCGTGGAAGAAGCGGTGATAACCCGCGGTGGTGTGGCCGTAAAGGAAATCAATCCCGCCACAATGGAATCAAAGCTGATCAGCGGTCTTTTCTTTGCGGGCGAGGTTATTGATGTTGATGCTTACACCGGCGGATTTAATCTGCAAATAGCATTTTCAACCGGCTTTGTTGCAGGAAGTAATGTATAAAAGAAAAACATATTGTGTTTAATATAAAGGAGTTATTTATGATTTCAGTAGCAATAGATGGACCTGCAGGCGCAGGCAAAAGCACTCTCTCCCGCAAGGCGGCAGAAATTTTAGGATTTATTTATGTTGATACAGGTGCACTTTACCGTGCAGTAGGTCTTAAATTTTCAAGACTTGGGTTTAATACTTCGCTTGAATGCAATGTCGCTGAAATACTTGCAGACACAAAGGTTGATATACGCTTTGTAAACGGCGAGCAGCGGGTATTTCTTGACGAAAACGATGTTTCGACAGAAATCCGCACACCGGAAGCCTCTATGATGGCGTCTGCCGTTTCTGCAAAACCCGAGGTCAGAGCATTTTTACTTGATATGCAGAGAAAATTGGCAGAAGAAAATAATGTTTTAATGGATGGCAGAGATATTGGCACGGTTGTTTTGCCTAACGCAACTGTTAAAATCTTCCTCACCGCAACCGCCGAGGACAGAGCAACAAGAAGATATAAAGAACTCTGCGAAAAGGGTATTGAAACCACCTATGAAGATGTTCTTTCGGATATGAAAAAGCGTGACTATAACGATATGAACCGCGCAACCGCTCCCTTAAAACAGGCAGATGATGCCATTCTTGCAGATACCACAGGCTTCCTATTTGAGCAGTCTTTGGAACTTATTCTTAAAATTGTAAAAGAAGGTACTAAAAAGTGAAAATAACATTAGCCGAAACCGCAGGCTTTTGCTTTGGTGTAAACCGCGCGGTTAATATGGTATATGAACTGCTCGAAAAGGGAGAAAAGGTCTGCACGTTGGGACCTATTATTCATAACCCTCAGTTGGTGCAGGAATTGGAAGAAAAGGGAGTTAGGATTGTTTCATCACCCGAAGAAGTGCTTGAAAACGAAACCTTGGTTATCCGTTCGCACGGAGTGGCAAAATCAGTTTTACAAAAAGCAGAAGATTTGGGAATAAAAGTAGCAGATGCCACCTGCCCCTTTGTTGCTAAAATTCATAAAATAGTAAGTGAAAAAAGCAATGCAGGATACCTCACCATAATCGCAGGAGACCCCAATCATCAGGAAGTCAAAGGTATTGTGGGGAACTGTTTTGGCGAAAATTATGTGGTTCAGAATTTAGAAGAATTGGAAAATTTGCTGATTTCTAACGGCAATTTTAACCAAAAATCCCTGATTTTAGTGTCTCAGACCACTTTTAATGCAGAAATTTGGGCTAAAATGCAAAAAAAATTAAAAAAAGTATGTACAAATGCCGAAATTTTTGATACAATATGTAACGCTACCTCTTCAAGACAGGCAGAGGCAGAGAAACTATCTCTTCAAAACGATGCTATCATTGTGATAGGTGGTAGGCACAGTTCGAACACAGCAAAGCTTTTTGATGTGTGCTCAGCGAACTGTTCCAAAACCTTCCACATTGAAACAGCAACGGATTTGGATGACAGTATGTTCTGCGATTGCAGTCGAGTTGGGGTTGTGGCAGGTGCATCAACACCTGCGGGTATTATAAAGGAGGTTATTAAAACCATGTCGGAAATTTTACAACCGGTTGACGAACAGATGGAGGTTAAAGAATCTGTTCAAAAGAGCTTCGAAGAAATGACAGATGAGGAAGCATTCGAAGCATCTCTCAGCAGCTTAACAGGCGATCAAAAAGTTGAAGGCACAGTTATTGCTGTTAATCCCACTGAAATTACAGTGGACATCGGCAGAGGCGTTACAGGTTACATAAGCGCTGCCGAATATTCTTCTGATCCTAATGCTAATATTATGGACGAAGTAAAGGTAGATGATAAGTTAAATCTTATCATTATGAAAATTAGTGATCAGGAAGGAACCGCAATGCTTTCAAAGCGTCGTTATGATGCAATAGCCGGTTGGGACAATATAGTTGCCGCCAAAGATTCTGGCGAAATCATTAACGGTTTCGTAAAAGAAATCATCAAGGGTGGCGTTGTTGCTTACACTAACAATGTTAGAGTATTCATCCCCGCTTCACAGGCTACCGCTTCAAGAAATGATTCTTTAGAAGACCTTAAGGGTAAGGAAGTTTCTTTCCGCATTATTGAAATTGGAAGAGGCAGAAGAGCAATTGGCTCTATCCGCAGCGTTCTTCGTGAGCAGAAGAAGGCTCAGGAAGAAAAGATTTGGGCAAACATCGCCGTTGGCGATCGTTTCACAGGTACTGTTAAGTCACTCACCAGCTATGGCGCATTTGTTGACATTGGCGGTGTGGACGGTATGGTTCACATTTCTGAACTTTCATGGGCAAGAATCAAGAATCCTTCCGAGGTTGTTCTTGTTGGTGATACTGTTGAAGTTTTCGTTAAGGAAATTGACGCCGATAAGAAGAAGATTTCTTTAGGCTACAAGAAGCCCGAAGAAAATCCGTGGGTAATCTTCCAGAACAACTACAATGTTGATGATGTTGTTAAGGTAACTATCGTTAGCATGACAACTTACGGTGCATTTGCTCGCATAATCTCAGGAATTGACGGTCTTATCCACATTTCTCAGATTGCTAACAAGCACATTGCAAAACCCCAGGACGAGCTCACAGTTGGTCAAGAGGTTGAAGCAAAGATTACCGCTATTGACTTTGACAAGAAGCGCGTAAGCCTTTCTATCCGTGCTCTCTTAGAGCCCGAAGTTAAGGAAGAAGAAGCTGCTGCGGCTGATGAAGTAGTTTATGAAGCTACCGAAGAAACCGCTCCCGCAGAAGAAGTTGCAGAAACTGTTGAAGCAACTGAAGAATAATCTTTATAACGGAACGGATGTGCAGAAATTCTGCACATCCGTTTTTCTGTTTCAAGCAACAAATTAAGTTTTTTTACATCTTTTTGTATATAAAATATTACTAATATCTTAATTTTCGTCAAAAAACTTTACTTTTTTCTAATTTATGGTATACTAATATATATATATATATATGTCTAATTTCAGACTCTGCTAATAGAGGTGATATATTTGAAAAAAAATCTTGAGCAATTCAAGCGGCTTATCCGTTACGCTTTTATATTGCTTTTGATATTGGGGCAAACTGCGGTTTTTTATTACTGCTGGATGTCAGAATATAATGAACTTATAATTTTGCCTTTCGTTCAAAAGGGCAACCTGCTTATGGCGGCGTATTATTTTTTGATGCATGCTATATTCCTATATAATTTTGACGGTCTAAAATTAGGTTACTTTAAAAGAGAGCATATAATCATTTCGCAGATACTTTCTATATTTAGTACAAATATTATGATTTATTTGCCTATTTGTTTGCTTTCTGCAAGATTTGTAACCGTTGTCCCAATTATATTCCTTACTTTATTCGATATTGTATTTTCCATTTCCGTAATAATTTTAAGCGAACTTTTATTTAACAAATGTTTCCCGGCAAAAAAGTTGCTTGTTATTTATGATGAATACCATCCCGAGGTTATTGTTGAAAAACTCAATTCCCGTAAGGATAAGTTTATTGTTGAAAAAACTGCCAGCATTTCATTGGGGCTGGAAGAAATCAAAAAACTTTTAGACACGGTTGACGGTGCGGTTTTATTTGATATTCACTCTGAAATGAGAAACAAAATTATAAAAATTTGTTTTGAAAAAAATATCAGAACCTATTCCACCTCTAAAATTTCGGACATTTTGATAAGAGGCGCCGAGCGTGTTCATTTGTTTGATACTCCTCTTCTTTTGTTCCGCAATCATGGCGGTCTTAATTTTGGTCAGCGTTTTGTGAAGCGCGCGATGGATATTATCGTTTCCCTTGTTTTAATAATATTTTCTTCTCCCTTTATGTTAATATCCGCAATAGCTATAAAGCTTTATGACGGCGGCCCCATATTTTTCACGCAAAAGCGTTCTACCCTTAACGGAAGGGTTTTTAAAATTCATAAATTCAGAAGCATGATTGTTGACGCTGAGAAAGACGGTAACCCCATTCCCGCAACAGAATCAGACCCCAGAATCACAAAAGTCGGCAAGATTTTGAGGCTCACCAGAATAGATGAACTTCCCCAACTTTTTGACATTTTGAAGGGCGATATGAGTCTTGTGGGACCCCGTCCCGAACGTGTTGAACACACAAGAAAATACACAAAGGAAATCCCCGAATTTCCTTACAGACTTAAAGTCCGCGGTGGACTTACGGGACTAGCTCAGCTTTACGGAAAGTATAACACCACTCCGTATGATAAACTCCAACTAGACCTTATGTATATTCAGCAATACTCATTATTGCTTGATTTGCGCCTATTGTTTATGACCTTAAAGGTTATGTTTATCAGAGAAAGTACAGAAGGTTTTACAGAAGAAAAAAGCAAAATTATGCAAAACGAAAAAACAGAAAATGAGGAGAATAATAATGAGAAAGATTAAGGTAATGAGCATTTTCGGAACCCGCCCCGAAGCCATTAAAATGGCTCCGCTCGTAAAGGAACTGGAAACACGCGAAGAAATTGAAAGTATTGTTTGTGTTACTGCACAGCACAGAGAAATGCTTGACCAGGTGCTTGAAACCTTCAGCATCACTCCGGATTATGACCTAGATATTATGAAACAAGGTCAGACTTTGAGTGACATCACAACCCGCGCACTTTTGGGAGTTGACGGTGTTATAAAACAGGCAAAGCCTGATATAGTTTTAGTTCATGGCGATACCACAACCACATTCGCAGGCGGACTTGCAGCATTCTATAATCAGGTAGCAATCGGTCACGTTGAAGCAGGTCTTCGCACATACAATAAGTATTCACCTTACCCTGAAGAGATGAATCGCCAGATGGTTGACTGTATGACCGATATGTATTTTGCTCCCACAGATTTAAGCCGTGAAAATCTTCTTAAAGAAAATATTGATGACAGTAAGATTTACATCACAGGCAACACCGCTATTGATGCTATGAGCACCACCGTTAAAGAAAATTACACCCACGAGGTATTTGATTGGGTGGGGGACGATAAAATGATTCTTCTCACCGCTCACAGACGTGAAAATTTAGGCGAGCCTATGAGAAACATTTTCAGAGGCATCCGCAAAGTGTTGGATGAAATCCCCGGTCTTAAAGTGGTTTACCCCATACACAAGAATCCTTTGGTGCGTGAAGCGGCAGATGAAATCTTCGGTGATGACACCAGAGTAAAACTTATCGAGCCACTTGAAGTATTCGATTTCCACAACTTCCAGAATATGTCCCATATCATTTTGTCTGATAGCGGCGGAATTCAGGAAGAAGCTCCCTCTCTTGGCAAGCCGGTTCTTGTTTTAAGAGATACAACCGAGCGTCCTGAGGGTATTAAGGCAGGCACATTAAAGCTTGTTGGTACTGACAGTGAAACAATTTATAAAGAAACTGTTCGTTTGCTTACCGATAAGGCAGAATACGACCGAATGAGCAAGGCTTCCAATCCTTACGGTGATGGTCACGCAAGCGAAAGAATTGCAGATGCTATTATTGAAAAATTCAAGGATATTTTAGAAGATTAATTAAAATTGCAAAACCACGATGAAAGCGATTTCTTTCATCGTGGTTTGTTTTATCATATTCTATTTTTCAGATTTAAACTCTGCTATATCGGATAACTCACATTGTAAAATCTCACATAGTTGATTTAATGTGTAGGTGTTAACATTTGAATTTTTACGTAGTCTATCAAGCTGACCGGAGCTTATACCATATTCATTAATGAGTTTATATTGTGATATTTCTTTTTCTTTCAAAGTTTCCCATAATTTATCAAATACAATCATATTTTACCTCTCTAATACTTCATATTTACAATATAAAATATTATATTTCTCTTAACAATAGCCCGTATATTGACTATAACGTATGTGAAACTTCCTATTTAAGAAAGTTTCTGCTGCTACACACAAAAAGAAGATACTTTATAGGTATCTTCTTTTTGTTTCTAAATTATCGTAGGGGACGATGCCTACATCGTCCCGAGAATTTTTATTTGTTTTTACGGGCTGATGTGGGCATCAGCCCCTACGATATATTAATCAAACTCCTCGATAAATTGTAATTTATAAATGGTTAATTATTTAGAATTGTATATACCTCGAACTGACATATCCCACAGTTTCACCGTAACCAACCAAAGTCCAGTCGGGCAGTTGTGCGTAAACCACCACCTCCGCTCCGTTTGGTATGCTTCCAACAATAGCCGCTTCGGTGGATGGATTATACCTCACATTAAGATTTGATCCTCTTGTGGCAACATTTGCTGTAAATATAGGCTGTGGTGTGTTAAACGGAATACCGAAATACTCTGTGAGCGATAACACAAGATTCGCCGCTATTGCCTCAATATTATCCCGAATCCACTGTGCATCCTCGGCGTTGTCGTGATACGCTATTTCAATCAGCACTCCGGGAGCCTTTACCCTCCTTACCTCGCCAAGGCTTGTGGTTGCCACCGTTCTCACCCTTGCAGGAAGCGGATAAATCAGCTGCAGATTTTCTGCGGCTATTTCGGCGAATCTTTTTCCCTTTTCGCTTGTGGGGTAATAATAAACCTCGGAGCCGCGCGCAGAGCCGTCACCGCTACCCGTAGCATTCGAATGAAGTGCCAGATGCAAATCGTAATTCCCCTGATTTGAAGCCGCAATAGAGGTTGCGGCGGTCATATCGGGAGTGTTTCTCACATACCTTATACCGCTTGCGGCAAGATAAGGTTCCATAGCATCGGCTATAAGATTCATATACTGTTCCTCGTTGCCTCCGCCGTTATAAGGATTGAATTCCTGCGTTGACGGGCTTAAATAAATAATAGGAATTAAAAAAAGCTCCAAAACATATCATAAGATAAAATATGTTTTGGAGTATTTATTTATGTTTTATTATTCTTTTAAAGCTCTTTCAAGCCAAACAAAACCAAAATCAAGTGCATCAAACATTGAGTTCTTTGTGGTTTCCTTTACGATTCTATCCTTCTTATCAAGTTGAATATCGCTTTTAAGAAGCTGAACGCTAACCTTATCTGCAACCTCGTTACCGTCAACAGTTTTTGAAGAAAGAATCTCAAATCTTACAACATAAGGTTCTGCCATATCACCGTAATAAATCTCATTACCGCTTCTTACCAATGGCTTATCCTTATAAGTTAAAAAATTAGTTTCTGCCATTTTGCTTCCTCCTATTTCTTACCGTAAAGATTGAAACGGAAAAGCATTGTTTCATCATCGGGGTTGGTGCAACGAAGAGTAGCTTCGGTAACCTCGGTACTGTTTAAAATTGTGCTAAGTCCGATTATCTGGCAAAGTTTTGATTTCAAATTTAAAACGTCTCCGTCTTTAGTTTCTAAATAAACATCGCCTTTACATTCATCAATAGCAGCCAAAAAATCCTTAATATTGATATTATGAAGTTGAATATTTCTCTTATCCATACAAAAAACCTCCGTATTTATTATATAATTAAGTATAAACCATATAAATTAATATGTCAAGTCAATTAATTTGTTGACTTTTGAAGAATTTTTGGATAATATAGTAATTGGTGAAATTTGATTTTTTTGGAGGTAACAGCTTTGAAGAATTCACAGAAAAATATGGAAACAATAGTAAATCTTGCTAAGGGACGCGGTTTTGTATACCCCGGTAGTGAAATCTACGGCGGTCTTGCAAACTCTTGGGACTACGGCCCCTTAGGTGTTGAACTCAAAAATAACATCAAAAAGGCTTGGTGGAAAAAGTTCGTTCAGGAATGTCCTTACAATGTAGGTCTTGACAGTGCAATTCTTATGAACCCTGAAACTTGGGTAGCATCAGGTCACTTGGGCGGTTTCTCTGACCCTCTTATGGACTGTAAATCATGTAAGACCCGCCACAGAGCAGATAAGCTTATTGAAGATTATGTTGCAGAAAACGGTCTTTCTGATAACCCCGCCGCTATGAGCGATGAGGATATGATGAATTACATAAAAGATAAGGGAATCGCTTGACCCCATTGCGGTTCACACGATTTTACCGATATCAGAAAGTTTAACCTTATGTTCAAAACCTTCCAGGGCGTTACTGAAGATAGCACATCTACCCTTTATCTCCGCCCCGAGACTGCACAGGGTATTTTCGTAAACTTTAAAAATATCGCTCGTACAACTCGTAAAAAGGTGCCTTTCGGCGTAGCGCAGATTGGTAAATCATTCCGTAACGAAATCACTCCCGGTAACTTCATTTTCCGAATCCGTGAATTTGAGCAGATGGAACTTGAATTCTTCTGCAAGCCCGGTACCGACCTTGAGTGGTTTGATTTCTGGCGTTCATACTGCCGTGATTGGTTACTCAATTTAGGTCTTGATGAAGAAAGCCTCAGACTTCGTGACCATGACCAGGATGAGCTTTGCTTCTATTCAAAGGCTACTACTGACTTTGAATTCTTATTCCCCTTCGGTTGGGGCGAACTTTGGGGTGTTGCTGACCGTACTGATTACGACTTAACACAGCACAGCAACCATTCGGGCGAATCAATGGAATATTTTGACCCTGAAACAAATGAAAAGTATATTCCTTATGTAATCGAGCCTTCACTCGGTGCTGACCGTGTTCTTTTGGCATTCCTTTGCAATGCTTACGATGAAGAGACCGATGACAAGGGTGACACACGCGTTGTTATGCGCTTCCATCCGGCTTTAGCTCCCTTCAAGGCTGCAATTCTTCCTCTTTCTAAAAAGCTTTCAGAAAAGGCAACAGAGGTATATTCCGAACTCGCTAAATACTTCCCCGTTGATTTCGATGATGCAGGCTCTATCGGTAAGCGTTACCGCAGAGAAGATGAAATTGGTACTCCTATCTGTATCACTTATGACTTTGATTCAGTTGAAGATAACTGCGTAACAGTTCGTGACAGAGATACTATGGAGCAGAAGCGTATTCCTATTGCAGAACTCAAATCATACATTGAAAAAGCTATCGAATTTTAATTTGGTGAATTATACGTCATATAAGAGAACAGGAGAAAATTTATGACACAAATTTTAGCTATGACAGCAATGCTTCTCGGCGGTCTTACATTCTTCCTTTACGGTATGAATGTTATGTCTGACGGTCTTGAGCAGATGGCAGGCGGCGGTCTTGAGCGAGTTATGAACAAAGTAACCTCAAGTGATTTTGCAGGCTTCTTTTTAGGTGCAGGTATCACCGTTGCCATTCAGTCCTCTTCAGCTTTTACTGTTATGCTCGTTGGTCTTGTAAACTCGGGCATTTTGGAATTTGGTAACACCTTCGGTATGATAATGGGCTCGAATGTAGGCACAACCCTTACTGCTTGGATATTGAGTCTTACAGGTATGAGCGAAGGTAACTTCTGGCTTACACTTTTACAGCCTATGACCTTTGCTCCAATTCTTGCTTTTGTGGGAATTGTAATCAGAATGATATCAAAATCCGCAAAAAAGCAGTTCTTAGGTCTTATTTTCATAGGTTTTGCCATTCTTATGTTCGGTATGGACCTTATGAGCGATTCAATGAAGAGTGTTCGCAGTCTTGATGGATTTGATTCATTCCTTCAAACCTTAGAAAGTCCGATTATAGCATTATTGGTTTCAACTGTATTTACAGGAGTAATTCAATCCTCCGCAGCTACAATCGGTATTGTTCAGGCTTTAGCGCTTGCAGGCGGCATTTCTTGGGAAATGGCAATAGCCATGGTTCTTGGTGCTAATATCGGTACCTGCGTTACTGCTTTAATTTCAGCATTTGGTACTAACAAAAACGCAAAGCGCGTTGTTGTTATGCACTTCTCTGTAAATGTTATCGGCTCGGTGCTTTGTATAATCATTCTTTACATACTTCGTGCCTTTGGTGTTGATGCGTTATCTGCCGGAATAGGTATGGTTGGCGTTGCTATTGTTCACACACTTTTCAATACCTTTAACACTATTCTTCTTTTACCAATTAAGAAACTTCTTATTAAGCTGTGTGTCCTTATCGTTCCCGATAAGGACGAAAAGCAGCACACCGTTTTCTTGGACGAGCGTATCTTCCTCAACACTCCGCTTGCTATTGCAGAGTGTAAAAAACTTGCAAACGAAATGGCAGAACACACAAAGGATTCGCTTAAAAAAGCCCTTGGAATGTTTAAGAACTTTGATGAAGAAACCGCAAATTATATTCGTGAGCAAGAAACCCTTACCGATAAATATGAGGACAAGCTCGGCACCTACCTTGTTCATATAAGCAAGGGTACTTTGGATGAAAATTCATCTCATAGGGTTGGTCGTATGTTGCACAGCATTGGAGATTTTGAACGTATCAGTGACCATGCTTTAAGTCTTTGCAA
>JAZTXU010000173.1:0-2000 GCA_045636565.1 Acutalibacteraceae bacterium | reverse complement strand
ATGCTTTTTTCGGTATTAGGCACAAGGCTTAATTCACTTTGCACCGAAATAGGCAGGCAAAGTCTTAAAGCTACCAAAGCCCACACCGCAACATTAACCCATTTGGGTGCTTTTCGCATAAATATCCTCACAAGCAATATCGCAAGCACTATTAATCCCGCAGATATGCTCATATTAACAAGTTTTAAAAATAAACCTTCCATACCTATCCCCCTCTTTTTTGTCGGTTAACGAATTGTTTTAACTAAAACATTAACATAAAATCAACTAATTAAAATATTTGCTTTGCAATGATGTACAAGAATTACCGTTAACATTAATTCCCACAAAATCAACTTTACCATCTGCATTTAAATCAGCAGGCCATACACGACTTGCATAATTCATGCTAATCTAACCTTGTGCGGCTGTAAATGAACAAGTACCTCTATTTTTTCTGCCTTTTTCTCTGCTATAAATTCGCGTGTACTTTTAGACAAATCCCGAATAGCCTTACATTTAATCTCAGGAAAATCTTTTTCTGTTACGATCCTATTAATATCACTTTTTTCACTTTTGAAAACAACAATAACAGAATCATCCTTAAATTTTGCATTCTTTATTTCTGCAGAAATATTTTCTTTTTCAGTTGAAATTTGCTCTGCTGTGCTATAAAACATATTTGTCGAAAAAAGTATTGTAAATATTAAAATCACAGATAACATTTTAATTCTCATTTTATATTCCTCTTTTCTTTATAATTTCATTACTGAATTTTATTAATTATTTCAAACAATTCATCTAATTCTTTATTCGTTAAATAATTTTCTTCATATACTTTTTTTATATCGTTAAATATATGATCTTTATATAGATATATGTTCCGACCATATTCATAACTATAATCATATTTTCCTATTTGTTCATTAATCACAACAGGATTATCAAAATTTTTGCTGATATCAAATTTTAATATCATATATCCGTTACTTAAAGTACCTAGGTTAGTAACATATATATCTTTCAATTCAACATCACTATATATGCGGTATTCTTCATTCTTCTCAATGATGGTAGAATCAACATAAAAATCTTTCCAATATCGCATTTTAATTTTCATCCAAAGATTTAAATCCAAATCGCCAAAATTATCATTTCCTGTAATAAAATCCTCTTTATGATTATCTTCGGGGAACTTTTCAAAATACTCCTTAACTATTTCCTTAGAAATCACACCATTACTAAAAGCTGATTCCAATGAATAAAATTTTCCATTTTTATAAATTTCTTTACCTTGCCATTTTTTATAAAGTGAAATATAATTTTCATCAAAAAAATAATTTATAAGCCAATTAGTATCCATAACACCAGGAACCAAATTATTGATCTGCATCGCCATACTACCATCACTAAAAGTAATATAATATTCTAAACTAATTTTATCTAATCTTTTGTTGTCCCAACCTAACAATTTAACATAATCTTCTTTAATTTTCCTAACTGTTTCTAAACTCAAATTACCAATTTTATCACGATCACTTATAATTTTATCAAGTTCTTCTATTTGGTTGTTTGGTCTTGATTCCACAGGCTCACTTTTCTCCGGCTTGCTTTCGGTAGGTTCTTTTTCGGTTTCAGGCTCGGTTGTAGTCGGCTCGGTTGTGGTGTCCTTTGTGTCATCTTCTTTAGAAACTACTGTTTCAACCTTTTCTTTATTGTCCTTTTTATCGTTCTTTGTTTTATCCACAGGGTCGGTCAAAAAGCATACGGCTATACAAACAACAAGTATTAAAGAGATAATTGTAATCCACAAAGACGGTTTTTTGTAATTTAAAATGTTTATTATTCTATCTTTCACACTAACCTCTCCAAACGCTAATGGATTTATATTCACCGCTCTTTTCTTTATGCTGCAATTAAGCAGTGCCTCGGAATAATCTGCCTTGCAGGTTTCACCTAAAGTTTTAATAACCTTTTCATCACAGGCAAATTCAATATCTCGGCATAGCATTATATACGCC
>JAZTXU010000172.1:0-7343 GCA_045636565.1 Acutalibacteraceae bacterium | reverse complement strand
GGTCGATGCCCACATCGACCCGAAAAAAAGGCTTGACCGATAGGTCAAGCCTTTTAATAATATATTATATAGTTTTTGAGTTTTTTCGAATATCTTTTGGGGTTTTTTGCGTGAATTTATACAGAACCTTTCTAAAATATGAAGTTGAGCTAAATTCTAAACAGTCACTGATTTCCTGAACTGAAAGATCGGTTGTAGTAAGCATTTCCACTGCTTTTTTACAAAGAATATCGAGTCTTACTTCGTTTGGAGATTTATTGTGATGATTTTTAAATATAAGATAAAGTCCCGATTCACTAACATTACAAAATGATGCTATTTCATATACTTTTGCATTTGGAAATTCCGCCATATATTCGAGCGCCTTTTCCAAAACAGGATTTACACTAATATTTTTTGCTTGCGCCATTTCGGGTGATACTTCTCCGAAAAAACGGTATAATTTTCCGATTCCGCTTTCGCTAAATGGAATTTCATCGCAAAGTTCATCAAACAACACTTGCGCCTTTTTAGAGCATTTGATTTTTTGTAATATGTAGTGTTTACTTGTGGGCGCAATTTCGAAACCGAACGAATAAAATTCATTCTTTCCGTTTTCATCACAAAACCAATAAGATTGATATTTTAACCCCTTTGGAATATAGAATATTTCACCGGGTTTTAACTCTAAATATTCATTTTTAGATTTAATTTTTGCGGTGCCTTTTATCAGACAACCAAAATAATGGCAATTTACAGGAGTTTTACTGCAGTCCGTATAATGATACTTATTAAATCGCAAGATATTAAAAACAAAGCTGTTACAGAAATCTGCACTTTTCAAAGATAATCACCTCAAAATAATAGATAATATTACCTCATAATTGTAGTATATTGCATTGCGCGTTCAAAAGTCAAGGGTTATAATAGAAATAGTTGATTGAATAATTTTTGAGGTGATTTTATGTCAAAAAGAATTGTTTTCACAAAACCGTATACAGCCGAATTATTGGATTACGATTTAACAGACCCCGCATTTGATGAAGTGCAGGTAAAATTGGTATGCTCAACGATAAGTAGCGGTACAGAAAAAGCCAATATAATCGGAAGTAAAACTGTTGGATGGACAACTTCAGAACAAGAAGAAGCAATATTTCCTCGCTATCTTGGTTACAGTTCATCGGGTATTATAGTTAAGGTAGGCGATGGTGTTAAAGATTATAAAATCGGTGACCGCGTTGCTCTTTCTTGGTCAACACATTCTGAAGTTTTAAATATTAATGTTAAAAATGTTCATCTTTTAAGTGATGATATCTCTTTTGAAAATGGTGCTCTTACTCATATTGCAACATTTCCGCTTGCGGCTATCAGAAAATGCCGTTTTGAAATGGGAGAATCTGCAATTGTTATGGGAATGGGTATACTTGGTATGTTCGCGGTGCAACTTCTGAAAATTGGCGGTGCAGCACCTATTATTGCGGTTGATCCGGATAAAACCAAACGCAAAAAGGCGTTAGAAATGGGTGCTGATTATGCGGTTGACCCATTTGCTCCTGATTTTGCCGAGAAGGTAAAATCATTAACTAACGGCGGTGCAAATGTTGGTATTGAGGTTACCGGAATTGGTGCAGGTCTTGACGGAATACTCGATTGTATGGCGCCAAAGGGAAGGGTAGCACTTTTGGGTTGTACCAGATGCAGTGATTTTACAATTGATTATTACCGTAAGGTACATGGACCTGGTGTTACATTGGTGGGAGCACATACCACTGCAAGACCTAAGAGTGATTCTTCTAATGGTTGGTGGACTGAAAGAGATGATTTTGAGGCAATTTTGAAATTCATCGCGATGGGTAGAGTTAATCTTTCTAACTTTATCGAAGAAACTCATTCACCGAATAATGCAAATGAGGTTTATAAGCGCCTTTGCGAAGAAAAAACCTTTCCGATTGTTCAGTTTGATTGGAGGCTCCTTAAATGAGAAAAATTAAAATTGCTCAAATAGGTACAGGTCACGACCACGCTCCTGCGGCGATAAGTTCGCTTAAAGCCTTGAGCCATATATACGATTTAATCGGTTTTGCAATTGTGCCTGAAGATAGCCTTAATGACAAACCGATGTTATTTGAAAACAATTTAAAAGCATATGAGGGTGTTCCACAGCTTACAGTTGAAGAAATTTTAAATTATCCTGAGCTTGATGCGGTTTGTATTGAAACAGAGGATAGAGCACTTACCAAATATGCTCTAATGGCGGCAGAAAAGGGCTTACATATTCAAATGGATAAACCCGGTGGTATTTCCGATGATGATTTTGATAAACTTATAGATCTTGTGAGTGAGAAAAAAGTTGTTTTTCATACCGGTTATATGTATCGATATAATCCTGCTGTAATTAAACTTAAGGAAGATATTAAATCAGGTAAGCTTGGTGAAATTATTTCAGTTGAGGCGCAAATGAATTGCATTCATCCGCTTTCTAAACGTGATTGGATGTCAAATTATCCCGGCGGTATGTTATATTTTCTCGGTTGTCATATGATTGATATGGTATATTCAATTATGGGAGAGCCTTTAGAGGTTATTCCTTTGAGTTGTTCTTCAGGAATAGAAGGCACCAAAGCAGAAGACTTTGGTATGGTTGCTTTTAAATATAAAAACGGTGTTTCTTTTGCAAAAAGCACCGCGATTGAATTTGGCGGATTTGAGCGACGTCAAGTAGTTGTTGTGGGTACAAAAGGAACAGTTGAAATTTGTCCTCTTGAATGGAATGTGGAGAACTGTGATTTAGTATATTCACCACAGATTACTGCGGTGCGAGAATGCTATTTGCCAAGTTGGATTGAAAAAGGTAAAAGACATACATCTGAGGTTTTCGGAAGATATGATGCAACGTTCCGCGCATTTGCTGAATATGTAAATGGTGAAAAGGAAAATCCAATATCTTATGAATATGAAAGAAAACTTCATAAACTAATATTAAAATCTTGCGGTTTAAATATTTAAAGAGGTATAAAAATGAAAGCAATACTTGTAAATGATGATAAATCATTAAGATGGGACGATGTTCCTAATCCTGTTTTAGGTGATGATGACTGCCTTATAAAAATTGAGGCGGCTGCCCTTAACCGCGCTGATTTAATGCAAAGAGAGGGCGATTATCCACCTCCGGCAGGTTGCCCCGAATGGATGGGACTTGAAATTGCTGGAACTATCGTAGAAATCGCCGATGGTGCAAAAGAGAAATCTAACTGGAAAATAGGGGATAAGGTGTGTGCTCTTTTAGGCGGTGGCGGTTACGCTGAATATGCTAATGTTAAGTATGATATGCTTATGCCTGTGCCGAAAAATTGCTCAATGATAGAAGCGGCGGCTATTCCTGAAGCTTTTGCTACTGCCTATCTTAACCTTTTTATAGAAGGTAATATCAAAGAGGGCGACACTTTGCTTATGAACGCAGGGGCAAGCGGCTTGGCATCTGTAATTATTCCTATGGCTAAAGCTTTTGGTATTAGAGTAATTACAACCGTTTTAACCGAAGAAATTGTTAATAACATTAAGCATTTGAAAGCAGATAGAGTGGTTGTTACCACCAAAGAGGATATAGCGGAAGTATTAAAAGAAGAATTAGATAACGGTCATCCCGTTGATGTTGCCATTGACTGCCTCGGCGGTGAGATAATGGGTAAGTGTATTCATTATTTAAAGCACGGTGCTCGTTGGATTATGATAGCGGCCCTTGCGGGTCAAAAAACCGAAATAGACCTTAAAAATATCTATGTAAGAAATGTACGTATAATCGGTTCTACACTTCGCTCAAGAACACCTGAAGTAAAAGCGCAAATTTTAGCAGAATTAGTTCAAAATGTTTGGCCAAAGGTTGAAAGCGGAGAGGTTAAACCTACTATTTATAAGGTTTTGCCAATTACCGAAGCAGAGGCTGCTCACGATATTCTTTACAAAGGGCAAAATGTAGGCAAGGTGGTTCTTACCATAAACTAATGGGTCCTGTATTGACAGCAGCAGAAGGCTGGGTGTTGGGACTCGGTGCTAAAATCTTTACCATCGCAGGCCCCGTTATCGCTTACGGCACAGTGGCGAGTGTGGTTTATGGGGTTATTTATTGGGTAACCACATTATTTTAACACAGAAGGCTTGACCGAGCGGTCAAGCCTTTTGCGTTACAGAAGATTTATGAATAACAAACCAACGAAAGCTATGAAAATTCCTATGAGTGCTTTAAGTGTGATCTTTTCATGGAAAAACACAGCCGACATAACGGTTGAGAAGATGAGCGCCAAAACTTGATTTAGCGGATACAAAATCACAGACGACAAGCAAAAGGCGGCAAGTGTTTTGTAATATGAATTTAAGAACAAACAAATGGCCATAACCAAAATATATGGGAAGGCGCGTTTAAAACTGTCATTTCTGTTTTTGGCCACATCCTTTGTAGATAAGGAAAATACCAAAACAAGTGTAAGTGCTGTAAATATGTAGGTGTATAAATTAAATACCGATACGGGCGCATCAGACGTTTTTGTAAATAACTTTTGTGCAAAATCAGCGACACCGCTTGAAAAGCCGCAAAGCAAAAGCAGTGAAAAAGCAGGAAATGTCAATTTGGTTTTGATGCTGTTGTTATAAGAACACATAATCAGTGTGGCGGCAAACAAAATGCCGAGTCCAAGCCATTGCACAGGGCGCACGGCTTCATTAAAAAGAAGTTGCCCCAAGGTAAGAGGAACCAATACGCCGAGCATAAGGAAAACGTCCATCAGCATATATGCGTTTTGCCTTACCGAAACAAGCCAGGAAACCACAAAAACCGCCGTTGAAATACCCGATATGAGAGCGATGAGCAGCACATCTGCATCGGGGAGCAAAAGGTTAAAATTGCCTTCCGAACACACAACTGCAAAGCCAATGATTATACAAAAACTCATACGAATCAAGTTTGCAAGGACTGAATGATAAAAGGTGCTTGTCAAGGAGCTTGTCTTTTTTCCGCAAAAGCCTTTGATTGCTCCCGAAACCAAGGCGATACACAGATATATGTATCCCATCATTTTTCAAAAATAATCGTGGCTGCGGTGTTTGGCAACATTTCAATATACCACCATTTGTCGACATAAAAGTATTGAAGCTGCTCTTTTTCGGTTGAGGGATTTACTAAAATAAGCTCGGTATTACCGAATTCGTTTTCTACAACGCATCCTTCTGTTTTTAATTCGCCTTTTCCGTTAAATGCAAACATTTTTAAATCATCGCGGTCAAAGTTTAACGGATAAATTTTCGATGTAGGCGTAATACTTTTAAAATGACGAAAAGCCTTGTATTGTCCGCTGTAAGATAATTCACCGCTTGCGTAGTTTCTTGTCACCAATCCACCGCAGAAAAAGGGTCCGACGTTTGGTCCACCAGTTTCATCAAGCATTAAATTCCAACCTGTAAATGATGTATATCCATTATTGAGTGCTTTTATCATCATAAGCGTCCATTTGCACCAATCGGTGTCATAGTTATCATATAAACGCGGTCCGCCTTCCGTAAAATGCAGTTTCAATTCCGGATACGCTTCTTTCAAAAAAGCGGTCTGCTCAATGGTGCTGTGATAATAGTGGAAGGCGATACCATCGCAGTCCTCTCTAAGCGTTGGATATTCCTTCAAGCACCAATCAACTCTATTTGCGCCCTGGAAGTTATGATCATAGCACCAAATTTTAGTGTCAATTGCGTTTTCTTCAAACCTTTTGCGGAGGATGGAAATGAATTTTGCTTCAATATCAGGATGCCACACACAAGCCGGCATTTTGCCCGCTTGCCGTGTTTCCGGTTCGTTTTGCGGAGTTATGGCGCGGATTTTGATGCCTTCTGCATCGTAAGCTTTAATGTATTTCACTATATATTCGGCATAGCAGTCCAGATATTTTTCTCGCATATAACCGCCACCAATGCTGCCGCCGGTTTTCATCCAGGCCGGCGGAGACCAAGGTGAAGCAAAGAGTGTAAGTTCCGGATTGATCGCTAAGATTTCTTTAATAATCGGTATGATATAACTTTTGTCTTTTTCAATCGAAAAATATTCAAGGGAGGTGTCGCCATCCACATCATCATAGGTATAAAGCTCTGCTGAATAGTCACTGGCTCCGATGGACAATCTACCTATTTGGAAGTTTAGCCCTTCTTTTGAATATAAGTTTTTCAAAAGCGCGTTTCTGTCGGCTTTTTCCATTAACGATAGGTTATAACAAGAAGAGCCGGTTATTGCCACACCAAACCCTATAAATCCGGTATTTACTACGTTTTCGGTTTTAACTGCCGTGCTTATTCCCGACAAGGGAACACCATGATGTATTGGCTTTGATACATACTCACCGTAGTTATTTGTAGTGTACATTGTAGCTTTCATAATCGCACCGACCTTAATTGTATTTTTAATTATTATATCTGCAATTATGCTGATTGAAAATGTATTTTTTACTTAGATATATTGTATTTTTTAGTAAAGAGTGTATAATATAAAGGGGGGTGAGCTGATTATGAATTTAGAAATAAAAAATACGAATTTAGTCTTAAACAAAGCAATTTCTCAGGTGTGGAAAAGCAAACAATACAGTTATGAAAACTTTTCCAGACCGGATCATGGATTGCTGTATCTCTTTTACGGCAACATTACATATAAGTTTGATCAACATCAAATTGAAGTGAAACCGGGAGATATTATATATTTGCCCAAAAGTAGTAAGTATGTGGTGGATTTCAATCTTAAAAACGGTGTTGTTGAAGATTACCTTATTAATTTTGATGTTATGGAAGGAAAAGAGTTTACTGACTTGCATATGCCAACCGTTGTACTAAATGACAATATAGGGGCGTTGTTGGATTATTTCAAAGAGGTTGTTGATGCGTATAATGAAAAAGACAAGCCATTTTTGATCAATTCAAAATTTTATTTAGCTTTAAATTCTTTACAAACAGCTATACAATACAAAAGTAGCAATGCAGACCGCTTAAAATTTGAAAAAGCCGCAAGCAAGCTTGCCGAGAATTTTGAGTTATCTATCGAAGATATTGCCAAAGAGTTGTATATTAGCCGAAGTGCTTTTCAAAAAAAGTATATCGAATACTTTGGCATGTCACCGGTAGAATATCGAACAAATAAACGGCTGGAAAAAGCAAAGCGGCTATTAGAGACGACTGATATGCCAATCAAAGATATATCCGATTTGCTTGGATTCTACGATACAGCGTATTTTTATAAAGTGTTCAAAAAGGCGTTTGCAATCACGCCAAAAGAATATCGCAAAGCAGAAAAACCAAACATTTAGAAAAATAATGGGTCCTACTTGACCACAAGCAGA
>JAZTXU010000171.1:0-9784 GCA_045636565.1 Acutalibacteraceae bacterium | reverse complement strand
TCAAGCAATTCTTCAGTTTCAAGAGAATTTAATTTCATTATTTCGTCAACGCTTGCGTTATAATTTCTTGCTATATCCCACACGCAATCGCCTTCTGAACAAAAATAAACCGTTAAGGCTGCTTTATTTTTTCGTTCTAATGCGTGGGTATTATCCACACTCATATCACTTATAAGCGAAAGTTCACGCTTTTCATAAATTGCAGCGTTTACAAGAAGTTCGATTCGAATTTCTGCATTGTTTGAGGCGGTCAGAGTATACCCGCAAGAAACTATTTCAAGCATAGGCTCTGAGTGAAGCATACATAATTCGCAATTTAGCGGATGCTTATATTCAAAATCAATCGGCTTTTCGCAGTAAATGACATTACCGTCACCATTACATACTATCATACCAACTATAACCGTTCCGCAAATAATCATACTTTCATTTTCAAATTTTGTTGTGTTTGATTGAACATTACACCATAAATCGATAACCGAAGTGACATCCTCATCAAGTTCAATGTTTTTCTTGCAATGATATGTTTCACATACATTGTGAATAATCTTTTCAAAACAAACCTTGTTTTTCTTTATATCGGATTGATATTTTCTTGAAAACGCATCAAGCACTACCGCAATATCATTTGAGCAATAAGCTTCACAGGTAAGCAAAACCTTAGATGTCAGCAAGAAACTTTTATTTTCCCCTGTTACAGACATACGCGGTTTCACATCAATAAAGGCAATTTCAGATTTTGTATCGCAAAGGCAAGCTTCATTAATTCCCGCAACATCAACAATCTGGCTGAACGGAAGCACCGTCTTAACACATTGAGGGGTATGATTATCCTCGGCACAGTAAACAATTCTTAAATAAAGTTCGCCCTTAACAACCGCTTTATCCTTAACTATTTTGGTTTCTTTAACTGTGGTATTGGCATCAAATCGCAATATGTTTCTAATCGCAGGCTGTCCCTCTCCTATTTTAATTTCTTCCTCAATTATAAGATATTTTTCTGAAAATCCCATTGGAACGGTTGCGGGAGTAATTCCGCGTCTTAATTCCACATTATCATCATTATAATCAGAAATAATATCTGTGCATTTTCTTTTGAAAACTTTAATACTAATTCCTGCGGCACCGTGAATATCTACCTTTCTACCCGTTACCGCACGGCAATTTATGTATTCTGTGCGAATTCTGCAACAGATATTGGCAGTGGCACATTCTTCTGCCATTTCAATATTTTTATTAAAGGGATACTGATACTCATAAGAAGATAGCCTGCCTTCCTTGTCACTGTAAAGCAGATTAAGGCATACAGAGCCATCTATTGTTATATTTTTTCCGTTAATGCCCTTTGAAGAAATTCTCGGCACTGCTCTGCATTTGAAAATTTTGGAAATATCGGGGCAGTAATCAGGCAAGGTGAAATCAACATCAATAGCCACCTCGCAAGAATCGCAGTATACAGTATCATTCACATACACGCTTGTCTTTAATGCTTTATCGTTCATAAAAAAATCCTCTCTTTGCATATTACTGTTTTAATAGTATTCATGCAAAGAGAGAATTATTACTTTTTATTCTAATTCAAAAACGCCAGTGTATAACTGATAATATTTACCCTTTTGAGCAATTAAGTCTTCGTGGCTTCCGCGCTCAATTATTCTGCCCTTATCAAGCACCATAATAACATCGGAATTTTTAACGGTAGATAGTCTATGCGCAATAACAAAAACTGTTCTGCCTTGCATTAGTCTGTCCATACCTTTTTGAACGATAGCCTCAGTACGGGTATCAATAGATGAAGTTGCCTCGTCAAGAATCATTACAGGCGGGTCTGCAACTGCAGCGCGGGCAATTGCAATCAACTGTCTTTGCCCCTGAGACAAATTAGAACCGTTATTTGAAAGTTCAGTATTATATCCGTTAGGTAGCCTTGTTATAAAATCATCTGCTCCTGCAAGACGCGCAGCTTCTATGCACTCTTCATCTGTAGCTTCCAGTCTGCCGTATCGGATATTTTCCATAACGGTGCCTGTAAACAAGTTCGTATCTTGCAAAACAATACCCAAAGAACGGCGAAGGTCGCTCTTTTTAATTTTATTTATATTGATACCGTCATATCTTATCTTACCGTCTGCAATATCGTAAAAACGATTTATAAGATTTGTAATGGTAGTTTTGCCTGCACCCGTAGCGCCAACAAACGCAATTTTTTGACCGGGTTCTGCATAAATATCAATATTATGAAGTACCAATTTTTCTTCGGTATAACCAAAGTCGACATCGAAAAGTCTTACATCTCCCTCTACCTTTGTGTAGGTTGTAGTGCCATCACTATGGGGATGCTTCCATGCCCAAATACCTGTGCGATTTTCACTTTCCTTTAATTCACCGGTTTCATCAACCATAGCATTAACGAGGGTTACATAGCCTTCATCTGCCTCGGGAGCTTCATCCATAACCGAGAAAACACGTTCTGCACCAGCAAGACCCATTACAATTGCATTTATCTGTTGAGAAACCTGATTAATGTTACCTGAGAACTGCTTTGTCATATTAAGGAACGGTAATACAATGCTAAGCCCTAAAGCACCGCCCGATAAGCTTAAATTCTTAACATTTAAAATCAAGAACAAGCCACCAACGGTTGCAACGATAACGTATAAAATGTTACCGAGATTCATATTAATGGGTCCTAAACAGTTAGCGTAAGAATGGGCCCGCTTACTATCTTCGTAAAGCGCATTATTCACTTCATCAAAATCTTTTTGAGACTGTTCCTCGTGGCTAAATACCTTTACAACCTTTTGACCTGTCATCATTTCCTGAACAAAGCCTTCAGCCTTACCGATAGACCTTTGTTGGCGCATAAAATATTTAGCAGAGCCACCACCGATTTTTTTAGTGGTGATAAGAATAACCGCAACACCTGCGATTACAACCAATGTCATCCACACACTAAACCAAAGCATTATGAAGAATACCGTGGTAATAACAATTGAAGCCTGCAAAAGTGAAGGCATAGCCTGGGAAATAAGTTGTCTTAAAGCATCAATATCGTTTGTGTAATGGCTCATTATATCGCCGTGCTTATTAGTGTCAAAATACTTAATGGGAAGATTTTGCATACCATCAAACATAGTTTTTCTCATCTTACCCAAAAAGCCTTGTGTGATTACTGCCATAATTTGAGTTTGCAAAATTCCTGCAATAAGCGAAAGAACATAAAAACCACCCAAAAGCAACACTTTAGGTATTATCACATCCTTAGCTTCAGACCATTTCCAACCATCCTTAATAGAATCCTCTATCGCCTGATACACTTGTTGTTGGAAAAGTGCCGGTATAGCAGCGGTAATAGCAGCAAATAAAATACAAACTATAACTATCGGAAGCAATTTGGGATAATATGCGTAAAGCATTTTGAATACCCTTTTTAAAACTCCAACATCCATCTTTTTGCCATGCATTGGTACACCCTTTGGCAAATTGTTAGAATTATTCTTCATCGCTATCACCCCCGTTTGTTTGTTGCTCATAAACCTCACAGTAAATCTCAGAGGTATTAAGCAATTCATCATGCCGACCAACCGCAGAAATCTTACCGTTTTCCATTACAATTATCATATCCGCTTCTCTGACAGAGGCAATACGCTGAGCTATAATGATCTTTGTGGTTTCGGGAATATATTCACGGAAGCCTTTTCTTATAAGCGCATCGGTCTTAGTGTCAACCGCGCTTGTAGAGTCATCAAGAATAAGTATCTTCGGCTTTTTAAGAAGTGCACGAGCAATACAGAGCCTCTGCTTTTGTCCTCCGGAAACATTTGCTCCGCCCTGCTCTATATGATGGTCGTATTTATTTTCAAAGCTTTCAACAAATTCTTCAGCCTGAGCCAATTTGCAAACCTCTACAATTTCTTCATCGGTTGCATTCTCATTACCCCAACGGAGATTATCCTTAATAGTGCCTTCAAAAAGTTGATTTTTCTGAAGCACCATAGCCACACTGTCACGCAAAGTCTTAATGTCATACTCTCGTACATCAACTCCGCCAACCATAACGCTACCATCGGTAACATCATAAAGTCGAGGTATTAACTGAACAAGACTTGACTTACTTGAACCTGTACCGCCAATGATACCAACCGTCATTCCTGACTTTATGCTTAAATTAACATTTTCAAGGGCATAACGCTCTGCTTCTTTTGAATACTTAAAGCATACATTTTTAAACTCAATTGAGCCATCTTTCACATCATATACAGGATTTTTGCCATTAACAAGAGAAGGTTCCTCATTTAAAACCTCACAGATACGCTTCATAGATTCGATAGACATTGTAATCATTACATAAATCATAGAAAGCATCATAAGCGACATTAATATCTGCACACCGTAGGTTATCATTGCAGTAATGTGTTCTTTATTGAGGGTTGTTCCGCCACTGTTAACGGCAATCATTGAACCCACTACAAGCACAAAAATCATATTGAAATACATACAAAACTGCATAAGTGGTGAGTTGAAAGCCACTATACGCTCTGCCTTGGTAAAATCCTTTGTGATTTCATCTGCCGCAGTTGCAAACTTCTGCTTTTCGTATTCTTCGCGTGAAAATCCCTTTACAACGCGCATACCACGAACATTTTCTTCAATAGACTCATTCAAATTATCATACTTTTTGAAAACTCTTCTGAATGCAGGCATAGCCTTGCGGGCTATAAGAAGTAATCCAAAAATTAAAATGGGAACAATAACTACAAAGGTAGTAGAAAGCGCACCGCCCATTTTATAAGCCATTATAATTGAAAAAATAAATAGCATAGGACTTCTGATAGCCGTTCTGATAATCATCATATAAGACATCTGCACATTGGTAACATCTGTGGTGAGACGGGTTACAAGAGATGTTGATGAGAACTTATCAATATTACTAAAAGAAAAACTGCTGATACGGTAATACATATCATGTCTTAAATTTTTAGCAAAGCCAGCAGATGCCTTGGCGCAAGCCAAAGCGGCAATTAATCCGCAACAGAGTGAAATAAGCGCCATTCCAACTAAAAACAATCCCGTTTTCAGAACGGGTGCTATTGAATTTGAGTTTTCCTTTATTAAAAGCTCAATTTCGCCCATGAGATCAACTGTTATAAAAGGTATATAAGCCTCTATCAAAACTTCACCCATAATAAATATCAAGGTGATAATTGAAGCTAACTTATATTCTCTTATAGATTTAGCTAAAGTTTTAATCATTTTCTTCCTCCATATTATTTGAAAACTTGGTCATCACATCAAAAAACACCTTTAATTCCGCCTCGCTGACCCCTCTGCGAAGTTTCTCCTCACGAAGCTCAATTTCCTTTGTGATTTTTTGATGAATTTCTATTGCCTTTTCTGTTAGAACTATTTTTTTAAGTCGTGCATCATTTTGAACACTTACACGCTCTATATAGCCCTTTTGTTCCATAGATTTTAAAATTTTGCTGGCAGTTGACCTTCTTATTGAAAATTTTTCTTCAAAATCCTTTTGAAAAATATCTTTATCGCAATTTTCATAAAAATAAGCGATTGCCCAACCATTTACGCCCTTTACGCGATCTATACCTATCTTTTCACAGGATTTTTCCACATCTCTTTTTATAAGATTTGAAAGCCTTCTTACCGCAAAACCTATATCATTTTCTCTGATGACAATACACCACCCATTTTTAATTGTTAGCCTGCTAACTATTATAACACGTTGATACTCATTGTCAAGAAGAAGAATATTAATATTATGTTAAAAATGAAAAATATTAAGCAAAATAAAAGTGGATGATGCTATTACATCATCCACTTAAAAAATTAATTTCTTTTGGTTAACAATTCTATTATCTGGGAAGCGATTTTTGAAGGATTATCTAAAAACTTTTCCTTTATAAATATTGCTTGCTCCTCATCGGAAACTAGTAATTTCACACTCATAAAAGGCTCTCCGCAATCAATAGCGGAACAAGTAATATAGGTTTTTGAACCATCTCTTGAAATCTTAATATCAGTTTCCTTCGAGTTATTAAAGCGAGAAACCATTTTTAATGCCGCTGAAAATGCACGTTCCTTAACAGTCAATGAAAGAGTGGTTTTTAGGGTTTCTGCCACATCTTTGCCGCTTTTTGTGATTATATAAGTATCTTCGTTCTCATTAACACATTCAAGATGACCATTCTTACACAATGCAGCAATAGAATCATTAACCTCAAACACATTTGCTATACCTTCGTAATGCAACACATCGGCCAGCATTCTGCCGGGCACAGGTTTATTTATTGAAGAAATAAGATAACACAAAAGTATCCGTATTTCAGCGGTACTGAAAAGACCGCCTATTTCGGAAACCCCTGCAGAAACAGCATCCTTTTCCACAAACTACTCCCCTTTTTATATCCTTTATTAGCCGATGAACGCATCGTGAACGGCGGTAACTGCACTGTCAGCATACTTAGCGTCAATAAGAACAGAAATCTTAATTTCACTTGTAGAAATCATCTGGATATTGATGCCTGCATCACAGAGTGCTTCGAACATCTTGGAAGCAACACCGGGATGGCTTTCCATACCTGCTCCAACTATTGAGATTTTAGCAATGCTTTCATCAATGCTGATATCCTTATACTCAAGAGAATCCTTTAAAGTTTCAATAGCTTCAACAGCCTGCTTAGCCTGATCGCTTGGAACTGTGAAAGTAATATCCTTTGTAGCATCACGGCCTACTGACTGAAGAATAATATCAACATTTACTTTAAACTGAGCCAACTTATTGAAAATCTTAAATGCAACACCGGGGGTGTCAGAAAGACCGATTATTGAAATTCTTGCAACATTAGTATCCTTAGCAACGCCTTTAATTAAAGTTTTTTCCATTTTTACCTTCTCCTTTACAATTGTACCGGGTTTTACTTCAAGACTTGAGAGAACCTCAAGCTCAACATTATATTTTTTAGCCATTTCAACCGAGCGGTTGTTGAGTACCTGTGCACCCATAGCAGCTAACTCTAACATTTCATCATAAGAGATTTCATCCATCTTAACCGCATGAGAAACCTTACGGGGGTCTGCAGTGTAAACACCGTCAACATCGGTATAAATCTGGCATAAATCTGCTCTCATAGAAGCGGCAATTGCTACCGCACTTGTATCAGAACCGCCACGACCCAAGGTAGTAACATCGTCATACTTATTAAGACCCTGGAAACCTGCAACTATTACTATGTTCTTTTTATCAATTTCTTTTTGCAATCTTTCGGTATTTACTCGCTTAATTCTTGCCATACCATAGTGGGAATCGGTTTCAAAGCCTGCCTGCCAACCAAGTAATGACTTAACAGGATATCCCAACTTTTCAATAGCCATTGCAAGAAGTGCTATTGAAATCTGCTCACCGGCTGACAAGAGCATATCCATTTCTCTTTTAGAAGGGCCTTCTGCGTTGATTTCCTTTGCCTTGTCGATAAGGTCATCGGTAGTATCGCCTTGAGCGGATACAACAACCACAACATCGTTACCCTTTTTGTAATCTTCAATTATTCTGTTTGCAACATTAAAAACTCTTTCGGCATTGGCAACAGAAGAACCGCCGAACTTTTTAACTATAAGTGCCATAAACAAAGTACCTCCAAAATTATTCGCTCTACCCTATTAAAGCATAGTGTGTAAAAGCTTGTATTCGCAATTTGTAAAACTATCAAGCTTTACTTTTATATTACTTTCAGTATCACATTCGGTAATAAATGCGATTTCCTTACGGAATTCATTTTTAATAACATCCTTCGCTTTTGCGAATGCAGAACTAAACTGACTTACAAGTGAATCGTAATCATTTGATTTAATAGAAACATAAAATTTACCGCATTTATCATAATCGCGAGCTACATACTGCTCATCGCCATCTTCCCAAGAAAGATATTTGCGAGCATTCAGATGCTTCATACAGTCAACCATATCAGCAACAACAGCGCTGGCAGTTGCCTCTTTACCGGCACCCTTACCGTAGAAAACAACCTCACCTGTCTGGTCGCCGGTAACCATAACTGCGTTGAAAACACCGTCAACACCTGAAAGTAAACAACTTCTTCCAACCACAGTAGGTCTGACAGAGGCTGTAATTCTGCCGTCCTCTAATTTTTCGGTGTGACCGATAAGCTTTATAACGCCGCCAAAATTATCGGCATATTCTACATCATCAAGTGAAATATTAGTAATACCCTCGGTGTAAACCTGTTCTGGATAAACATGCTTTCCAAATGCCAAAGCTGCTAAAATGCAAATCTTACGGCAGGCATCATGACCTTCAATGTCTGCAGTGGGATCTTTTTCGGCATAACCCTTTTCCTGAGCCAAGGAAAGTGCGGTATTAAAATCCATATTATCCACTATCATTTTATTTAAAATGTAGTTAGTTGTTCCGTTAAGAATACCCGAAACAGAAGTGATTTCATTAGCACATAAGCACTGCACCATCGGACGAAGTACAGGTATACCGCCGCCAACGCTTGCCTCAAAAAGGAAGTTTGCGTTATTTTCCTCAGCAATCTTTATAAGCTCTGCTCCCTTAGCGGCAACAAGCTCCTTATTTGAGGTAACAACACTTTTGCCCTTCTCCAAACAGGATTTAACAAAAGTATAAGCGGGATTCACACCACCCATAACCTCGGCAACAACCTTAACCTCATCATCGTTTAGTATTTGCTCGAAATCCTTAATAAATTTATCGGAATAAGAAAGTCCCGGAAACTCACGTAAATCAAGAATGTATTTTACATTAACATCCTCTTTCACAGCTTTTGCGATACGTTCATTATGACCGATAAGAATCTCTGCAACACCTGAGCCAACAACGCCGTGACCCATAATCGCTACATTTATCATAAATTCCTCCACAGATTTGAATATTTTTCAAAATTACTAAAATAATTAAAACAGATAAAACTCAAATCCTCATAAAATTTAACATTTTGCAATAGTATATAAAGATTATTACAAAAGTCTTTCAAAATATTGTACTACATTTTTTCTTTAAAATCAACAATAAAACTTGAATAAATACATATTTTTTTAAGATTGAAGTGATTATTTTGAAAAATGAAGCCAAAAAAAGCTTTCTCATCAGTCTTTTATATACTGCTTCGGTAATTTTTTTGTTGTTTCTTTCGGCAAAATTACTGTTTTCGTATCTTTTACCTTTTGTAATAGCAATAATAATTGCCGCTTTAGTTCAAAAACCTGCTAAATATTTATCCGGAAAAATACCGCTAAAATCGGGTACAATAGCATCGATTTTAGCCTTGCTTTCGTTTTTACTTTTTTCAGGGCTTACCGTTTTTGTGATTTACAGACTTTCTCTCCTGCTTGGCTCATTCTTAAAAGAGCTTCCCTCTTTTTTAACCCTTATAACCGATTACATCTCAAAAATTGAAAACAAAATAGCTTTGCAATTTAAAGAAATATCTCCCGATTTTTCACAAACCATAAATGAAATTTTTGACGGAATGCTTGATACCGTAACCAGAAGAGCTACCGATGCATTTTCAACCTTTGCCGCAATAACCGCAAAAAAAGCGCCTTCATTTCTATTCAGCAGTATAATTTCACTTGCCGCGAGTTGTTTTATTGCCAAGGATTTTGATGCGCTGAACAATTTTATATCATTGCTTTGCGGCAAAAAAGCCTACTCAAATTTTTTAAAAATCAAAGAAATTTTCAGTTCAAATGTTGCTAAAATTTTAAAAGGATATTTTTGGCTTTTTGT
>JAZTXU010000170.1:0-1653 GCA_045636565.1 Acutalibacteraceae bacterium | reverse complement strand
AAACCCTTTTTATGAAATTTTACCTATTTACAAGAAGTATAAAAATTGGTATAATGATTATCGAATGTCGAGAAATTGATTGAATTTCTAGACCTTGCCGATAAAAATCGGCTCTATGTTGCAAAAAACGTCTTAAAACGTTATTTTGCAACTTCGATATCATTTCAATGAATATGTTCAATTACTGGCGGTAATTGTTTGCGAATTCAAAGAATTCGCAGTCGAAATAAGGCTTTGCCCTATTTCGACATCCACATAGTCATTATCACAATATTTCATAATAAAATTATTGCAATTATTTACAAAATAATGTATAATGAATTAATTATACTTGAAACCTTTCGGAGATTATTTATGGATATCTTAAAAACACTTACAGAAGAATTTAATTTAAAGCCTTTTCAGGTTGAAAATACTGTAAAACTTATTGATGAAGGCAACACTATTCCCTTTATTGCACGTTACCGCAAAGAGGTTACAGGCTCACTTGATGACCAGATTCTGCGTGAACTTTTTGACCGACTTTCTTATCTTCGCAATATGGATGAAACCAGAGAAAAAATCAAGAAGTCTATTGAAGAGCAGGGCGCTTTAACCGAGGAACTCGTTGTTGCTATTGATAATGCCACCACTTTAACCGAGCTTGATGATATTTACCGTCCTTACAAGAAAAAGAAAAAAACAAGGGCTTCAGTAGCTCGTGAAAAGGGCTTGCAGCCTTTGGCTGAACTTTTATACGAGCAATCGCCCGATTGTCCCGATCCTATTGTCGCCGCAAAGGATTATGTAAACCAAGAGCTTGGCGTTGAAACTGCCGAGGATGCGTTGCAGGGCGCAATGGATATTATCGCAGAAATAATCTCCGATGATGCCGATATCAGAAAGAGAATGCGTTTTGTAGCTTCGGCTCACGGTGTTTTAAGTGTTACCGCCGCTAAAGAGGATATCGGCGTTTACGAAATGTATAAAGAATTCAGCGAATCGGTAGCAAAAATTGCCGACCATAGAGTTCTTGCAATTAACCGCGGCGAAAAGGAAGATATGCTTAAGGTTAATCTTCTTTTCGACAAGGAAAAGGCAATGTTTATTATATCCAAAAGCCACATTAAAGAAGGTTCCCCTGCTACTGCTACTGTTCTTGCCGCCGCAGAGGATGCTTATTCACGCCTTATTTTTCCATCAATCGAGCGTGAAATACGCAGTATGCTTACCGAAAAAGCAAGCAATTCTGCAATAAAGGTATTTTCAACCAATTTAAAACAACTTCTTATGCAACCGCCCGTTAAAGATAAAATCACAATTGGTCTTGACCCCGGTTACAGAACAGGCTGTAAGGTTGCAGTTGTTGATGGTACCGGTAAACTTCTTGATACTTCCGTAATTTACCCCGTTCCACCAAAAAGCAAGGTTGAAGAAGCTAAAGTGATTATTAAAAACCTTGTTAAAAAGCACTCTGTTCAGTGCTTCGCTATCGGTAACGGAACGGCTAGCCACGAAACCGAATGCTTTGCCGCAGAGGTTATAAGAGAACTTGGCACAGGTCTTTCATATATGGTTGTAAGCGAGGCGGGTGCTAGTGTTTACTCAGCTTCAAAGCTTGCGGCTGAAGAATTCCCCGATTATGATGTATCGCTCAGAAGTGCGGTATCAATC
>JAZTXU010000169.1:0-1915 GCA_045636565.1 Acutalibacteraceae bacterium | reverse complement strand
TCCATCATTAATAGAATCGAGCTTGGTTTCAAGATATACCGGCACTTTATTGGTTTTAAAGAAATCGCGCAAAAAGCTTGTGTTTGCAAGGCAAATACCTTTTGTTGTGATAAGGTCATCCTGCATTTCAACTATAGTCGGCTTTTTACCTTGTAAGTACAATTCATAAGCGATTTCACAACCTGTAAGACCGCCGCCTATTACTACAACATTTTCTCCAACCGTCTTGTTACCGAGTAAGAAATCAATAGCTTCAATTCCCTTATCGGCACCCTCAACGGGAATCTTATTAGGTGTGGCACCTGTTGCCACAATAATTTCATCAGCATTAAGCGCCTTTACATCGTTAATTTGGGTGTTAAACTTTATTTCAATAGGATATTTATTAATTTCTCTGATATACCAAGCAATAAGGTCTCTATCCTTCTCTTTAAAAGAAGGAGCTGCCGCAGCAATAAACACGCCACCTAATTTATCAGTTTTTTCATAAAGTGTTACAGTGTGACCGCGTTTAGCACAAACAATAGCCGCTTCCATACCGCCTATACCGCCGCCGATAACCGCAATTTTCTTTTGCTTTTGTGCGGGTGTAAGCTCATATTTCTTTGACTGCATGGTTTTAGGATTAAGCGCACAACGGGCAAGACCCATTGTGTCTGTAAGGTCTTGAGTATTGGCGTGACCCTTTGAGGATGAGAAATTAAAGCAACCTGCATGACAGCAAATGCAAGGTTTAATGTCTTCAAGTCGGTCTTCAATCATTTTTGTAATCCATTCGGAATCAACAAGGAATTGACGAGCTATACCAACAGCATCAATAAGTCCCTCTTCTACTGCTTTGGCTCCAACATCAGGTTCCATTCTGCCGGCACAAACCACAGGAATATCAACAAACTTCTTAATATGAGAAACATCGCTCAAATTACAGTTCTGTGGCATATACATTGGCGGATGCGCCCAATACCAGGAATCATAAGTTCCGTTATCGGCATTAAGCATATCGTAACCTGCGTCTTGCAAGTATTTTGCCGCCTTTTCGCTCTCTTCCATATTTCTGCCGACTTCAACATAATCTTCACCCGGCATAGCTCCCTCACAGAAGCCCTTCATTTTGGATTCTACAGAATACCTGAGCGAAACGGGATAATCCTCGCCGCATTTTTTCTTAATTGCTCGCACAACTTCTGTGGCAAAACGGTAACGATTTTCAAAGCTTCCGCCGTAATCGTCGGTACGCTTATTGAAAAATTCAATAGCAAATTGGTCTAACAAATAACCTTCATGAACAGCGTGTACCTCAACACCGTCAACACCGGCTTTTTTGCAAAGCTCGGCAGTTTTGGCAAAAGCCTCGATTATTTCGTGAATCTGCTCCACAGTCATTTCAGGGCAGATAATATCGGGCGCCCAACGTGCAGGTTGCGGAGAGGGACAAGCCAATTCGTGAGATGTATCAATAATAGGCTTAACCAATGCTCTGGTTATTTTATTCTTATGTAACGGTGCTACCAATTCGGTTATAGCCCAGCTTCTGCCCATACCTGCGGTAAGCTGAATGAAAAGCTTTGCACCGGTTTTATGAATTTCATCCATAAATTCCTTTAATTCATCAAACATTTTCGGGTTTTTCCAGAGCCATTTGCCCCAAAAAGTATCTCTTAAAGGTGCAATACCGGGAATTATAAGGCCTACATTATTTTTAGCTCTTTCAAGGAAGAAGTTAGCTGCCTCCTTATCAAAATGACAACCGCCAAGCTCAAACCAACCAAAAAGTGAGGTGCCTCCCATTGGACACATAACAATGCGGTTTTTGATTTCAACATTGCCAATTTTCCAAGGCGTAAACAATGCCTCGTATTTTGAATCCATAAATACACATCCTAACATAATAATCAGTGTATACATTATAAACTTT
>JAZTXU010000168.1:0-2924 GCA_045636565.1 Acutalibacteraceae bacterium | reverse complement strand
TGACCACAAAAAATATCGCAAACCCTGCCAAAATACCACAGAAAACCTAATGATATATCAAAACAATCGCTATGATGCGGTTGTTTTTGTGTTTTTGTGCCGAATTTGCCCGACCGATTTTTCTTTACTTTAAAAACCGCTGATGTAATAATTTTATTTAAAGAAAGGTGGTAAGAAAATGCACACAATATCGGATAAAAAATTGCTTATGCTGAAGCCTGAAAAAATAAAACCGTCTAAAAATCAGCCACGAAAAATTTTTGATGAATACGAACTGAATCTACTTGCCGAAAGTATCCGTACAAGTGGAATAATCGAGCCGCTTTGCGTCAGGAAAATCGGTGACGGTGTTTATGAACTTATTGCAGGCGAGCGCAGGCTTAAAGCGGCAAAAATTGTGGGACTCAGGCGGGTGCCTTGTGTGTTACATAAAGCGGACGAAACCACCGCTGCAATTTACTCAATAATTGAGAATCTGCAAAGGAGCAGTCTTACCCCGTTTGAAGAAGCCGAGGGATTGCAACGGCTTATTACAGGATTCGGAATATCTCAATCGGAGGTGGCGGCTCGGCTCGGATTTGCACAATCCACCCTTTGCAACAAACTCAGAATTTTGCGTCTTGAAAGTGATGTCCGCGACCGAATAACCGCCGCATCTCTTACCGAACGCCACGCAAGAGAACTCCTGCGTTTGCCTCCGGAAAAACACCACGAGGCGCTGGACAGAATCATTGCCGAATTTATGACCTTAAAGCAGACCGAAGCGCTTATATCCGAAATGCTTGAAGAAAAAAGCGAGCAACCTTCCGAACAAACGGGGGAAACTGAAAAACCGTTCAGGAAATCTTCCATTGGGGATATGCGACTTTTCTCAAACAGTCTTTCAAAACTTATTGATACCCTGCAAAATTCGGGGATAGATGCCCGCACGCGCAAATATGAAACCGATAAGTATATTGAATACAAGGTGCGAATAGCAAAGTATCCGCCGAATGTTGAAAAGTCAACCCAACTTGCAATGGCCTTGAGAGAGTAGGAACGACCTGCGCGCCGTTTCTTGACATAATTTATCGCTTTATTATATATAAAAATAATATTTGTATATAAATTAAGATTGACTTTATCTGTACGTTGTGGTACAATAACTTGGATAAAGAGATTTGAAAAAAGAAAGGCGGTAATGATATGAAACTCACCCTTAAAGGCGTAAATTTTTACGAAATGGGAAATTTTAAATCGGGTGATTTTTCTTTTGAAATTGAATCTCCCGCCGCTTCCCCTATTTTTGACGGTGCTATTGTTTCTAAATTTAATAATTGTTTTGTTTTTCCGGCTTTTTGTGATGTTCATGTTCATCTTCGAGAGCCGGGTTTTTCATATAAAGAGGACATTTTAAGCGGAACTTCGGCTTGTGCTCGCGGCGGTTATACCGATGTGTTTTCAATGCCAAACTTAAATCCTGTGCCTGATTGTGTGGAAAACTTAAAAGAACAGTTAGCCCTTATAGAGAAGGGTGCGGTGATACACGTTCACCCCTACGCTTCGATTACTGTGGGCCAAAAGGGCGAGGAACTGAGTGACCTTGAAAACTTGGCACCAATGTGTGCAGGCTTTTCGGATGATGGCAGAGGCGTTCAATCGGAAGATATGATGCGTAATGCTATAATAAAGGCAAAAGAACTTGGTAAAATAATTGTGGCACACTGTGAAGATAACAGTTTACTTCACGGCGGCTATATTCACGACGGTGAGTATGCGCGCCTCCACGGTCATAAAGGAATTTGCAGCGAGAGTGAATGGAAACCGATTGAGCGTGACCTTAAACTTGCAAAGGAAATCGGTTGCAAATACCATGTTTGCCACATTTCCTGCAAGGAAAGTGTTGAACTTATAAGGAAAGCCAAGGCCGAGGGCGTTGATGTTACCTGCGAAACCGCTCCCCATTACCTTGTTATGAATGATATGGACTTGCAAGAGGAAGGCAGATTCAAAATGAATCCGCCAATCCGCAGCGAAGAGGATAGACTGGCTTTGGTTGAGGGCCTTATTGACGGCACGATTGATATGATAGCCACCGACCATGCACCGCACTCAAGTGAGGAGAAGTCAAAAGGACTCCACAATAGTCTTATGGGTGTTGTGGGAATTGAAACCGCTTTTGCAGTTCTTTACACAAAACTTGTTAAAACGGGTGTTATAACGCTTGAAAAATTAATTGAAGTGTTGGCGGTAAATCCACGCAAAAGATTCGGGCTTCCCGAAACAAAGGATTTCTGTGTGTTCGACCTTGAGAGAGAATTTACGGTTGACCCGAATGAATTTTTATCTAAAGGAAGGGCAACACCCTTTGAGGGCGAGCGGCTTTTTGGTAAATGCCAAATGACTGTTTGCGATAAAAATATTGTATACAAAAGTTTTTAATATATTGGGAGGAAAAAGAAATGGCAAAAAGAACAGACTTAAAGAAAATTTTAATCATCGGCTCAGGTCCTATCGTTATAGGTCAGGCGGCTGAGTTTGACTATGCAGGCACTCAGGCTTGTCTCGCATTAAAGGAAGAGGGATACGAGGTTGTGCTCTGCAACTCTAACCCCGCTACCATTATGACCGATACTACTATTGCAGACAAGGTTTATATGGAGCCTTTAACACTTGAATACATTGCTAAAATTTTAAGATTTGAGCGCCCCGATGCAATTTTGCCCGGTATTGGCGGTCAGACCGGTTTAAACCTTGCAATGCAGCTCGAAAAGAAGGGCATTCTTAAAGAGTGCGGTGTTGAACTTTTGGGTACAAGCAGTGAGAGTATTGAAAGAGCTGAAGACCGCGAAATGTTCAAAGAACTCTGCCAGTCAATAGGCGAGCCCACAATTCCTTCCGAAATCACCTACAATATCGAAGAAGCAAAGGAAGCAGCTGCAAGA
>JAZTXU010000167.1:0-2781 GCA_045636565.1 Acutalibacteraceae bacterium | reverse complement strand
GAGGGTAAAGAGCTTCCCGGTATCGCTGCACTTAACGATAAATAATTGAATAATTAATTATGTAAGGGTCGATGTGGGCATCGACCCCTACATTTGTATTTAAAGGAGAATATAAAATGGATAAGACAAAAAGAAATGCAGTTATCGCAGGTAACTGGAAAATGAACAAAACCCCCGCTGAGACTACCGCTCTTATTAACGAAATGAAGCCCCTCGTTGCAGGTGCTGATTGCAAGGTTGTTCTTTGCGTACCTTTTATTGATATTCCCGCTGCAGTTGCTGCTGCAGAAGGCTCAAACATTGAAATCGGTGCTGAAAATGTACACTTCAAGGATTCAGGCGCATACACAGGCGAAATTTCTGCTCAGATGTTAGTTGAGTCAGGCGTTAAGTATGTTGTTATCGGCCATAGCGAGAGAAGACAGTACTTCGGCGAAACCGACCAGACTGTAAACCTTCGTACACTTGCTGCTGTTAAGGCAGGTCTTACCGCTATCGTTTGCGTTGGCGAAACCTTAGAGCAGAGAGAACTCGGCTACACCGAGACTTTACTTAAGTATCAGACAAAGATGGCTCTTACAAATGTATCTGCTGATGAACTCAAGAATATCATCGTAGCTTATGAGCCTGTTTGGGCTATCGGCACAGGTGTTACCGCAACTGCAGACCAGGCAGATGAGGGTAACGGCTTTGTTCGTGAGGCTATTGCTGAAGTTTACGGCAAGGATGTTGCTGATACTGTTACAATTCAGTACGGCGGCTCCATGAATGCTAAAAATGCTGATGAATTGGTTGCTAAGGTTAATGTTGACGGTGGTCTTATCGGCGGCGCTTCATTAAAGGCTGAAGATTTCTCTGTTATCGTAAAGGCTGCAAGCAAGTAATAAGAATTTATTTGTAGGGGAGGGTCTCCGCGCCCTCCCATTATTTTTGATTTTAGGAGAAAATTTATGAAAAAACCTATAGTTTTAACTATTATGGACGGTTTCGGCTTCAATGATGAAAAAAGCGTAAATGCTATTGATGCTGCAGCTACTCCTTGTCTTGATAAAATTTTCGCAGAGTGCCCCACAACACAAATCGGTGCTTCGGGTATGGACGTTGGCCTTCCTGATGGTCAGATGGGTAACAGTGAAGTAGGTCACACCAATATCGGCGCAGGTCGTGTTGTTTATCAGGAACTTACCAGAATCACAAAATCTATTAAAGACGGTGATTTCTTCACAAACCCCGTTTTACTTTCTGCTATTGAAAACTGCAAGAAGAATGACAGTGCGCTTCATCTTATGGGTCTTTTGTCAGACGGTGGCGTGCATAGCCATATTGAGCATCTTTATGCTCTTGTAGAAATGGCAAAGAAGAACGGACTTCAGAAAGTTTACATTCACGCTTTGCTTGACGGACGCGATGTTCCTCCTTCATCTGCTGCAGATTTTGTTGATGCTTTGAACGCAAAACTCGAAGAAATCGGTTGCGGCAAATTGGCTACTGTTATGGGTAGATTCTACGGAATGGACAGAGATAACCGTTGGGAGCGTGTAGGCAAGGCTTATGCTGCTTTGGTTTACGGTGAGGGCGTTCAGACTACTGATGCCGCAGCGGCTGTCAGAGAATCTTACACCAAGAAGGATGAAGAGGGCAAATTTATTACTGATGAATTTGTTCTTCCCACCATTGTTGAGGGTACAGAGAGAATTAAGACTAATGATAGTGTTATTTTCTTCAACTTCCGTCCCGACAGAGCAAGAGAAATCACCCGCACCTTTGTTGATGATGATTTTGCAGGCTTCACCCGTGTTGGCGGCAGACAGAAGGTAACTTATGTTTGTATGACCCAGTATGATGCTTCAATGCCTAATGTTGAAGTTGCTTTCAAGCCTCAGACTCTTGAAAACACTTTGGGCGAGTATCTTTCAAAGAAAAATATGACTCAGCTTCGAATCGCTGAAACCGAGAAGTATGCTCATGTAACATTCTTCTTCAACGGCGGCCGTGAGGTTATGTTTGAGGGTGAGGACAGAATCCTTGTTAATTCACCCAAGGTTGCAACCTACGATTTACAGCCCGAAATGAGCGCAGTTGAGGTTTGCGACAAGGTTTGCGAGGCTATTGAAACCGGTAAGTATGATGTTATTATTCTTAACTTCGCTAACTGTGACATGGTAGGTCACACAGGTTTCTTTGATGCGGCTGTAAAAGCTGTTGAGACTGTTGACACCTGCGTTGGCAGAGTTAAGGAATCAACCCTTAAAATGGGTGGCGTTATGCTTCTTACTGCTGACCACGGTAATGCTGACCGTATGGTTGATACCGACGGCTCACCCTTTACCGCACACACCACAAACCCTGTTCCGTTTAGTGTAATCGGCAAGGATGTTGCACTTCGCGAAGGCGGAAAACTTTGTGATATCAGCCCCACAATCATTAAGCTTTTGGGACTTGAACAGCCTGCCGAAATGAGCGGAGAATCAATTATTTTATAATATTTATTAAAAATAACAAAAACGGTAAAAGTGAAAACCTCACTTTTACCGTTTTTTAATATCAATCGATTGTACTCATAATTTGCTATAATCACTTGTACTCTTTTTAAAAACAACTATTACTGAATCATCAGCAAAATCATCATCAATAGTAGCATTTGAATATACCTTTTGCTCAACTTCTATTATATCATTATTAGAAATCATTACACTATTTTCTATTACTTCTGCATTTACCGTCATATTTATCGTTAAAAGCATCACAATTATTAAAAATATTGCCATTATTTTGTTTTTC
>JAZTXU010000166.1:0-8646 GCA_045636565.1 Acutalibacteraceae bacterium | reverse complement strand
GCCGTTAATACTATATTCTGTCATATCTAAAACACAGATGTTGCTTTCGCTTAAGGCATAGCGAAACGGTCCTTCAAGTCTTACCGCTATTTCTGTCTCTTTATCAGGTTTTTTAGCTGATTGCGGTATATTATAGGATTTGCTGAGTTTAAGGCAATATTCCATTGAAGCTTCAAAATCCACAACAAGAGAATTTCCGTGTTCTAACTCTATAATATCACCCGTTCGGATATCCAACTGTTCAATGTCAAATTCTTCATCAAATAAAAGCCTTACATTTTTAGCACCGTTCTTGGTATCCATATTAATAAGAACTGCCAGATAACAATCTTCACATTCACGAAGTTGCATATAAATTTGATTATATGATGAATCAATATGTATAACCTTTGAACTCAAAACAGAGGGAATATCTTCAATTTCACAGTTTATTGCAGAAATTTCTTTTGCCGAATCCGAGGGTATTGCATCAACATATTCGGGTTGCGCTGCAGTAAAAATCACTCTTCCGCCCTTTTGGGCAAACTCGTTAAGCAATTTTACGGTAGAAGAACGAATAGTTAGCATATACGGAACTATAACGGTTTTATATTTCATCTCACCGATTTGCAACGCTACTGTTCCATCTGAAAGTTCAACCACTTTTCCATATTTTTTTATATAATGCTCATCACCGTAATCGAAATCTATACGATTTCCGGCAAGAGTATGAAAAAGCGATACATAATGCTCTTCTAATTTTTTTACATCTTCATCTGTTGTACTAAGTACATCAGCCCATCCTGAATATATAACCGACCATACACTTTCAATAGGGTTTACAACCAAAGTATCGCATACGGGATTTCCCGAACGCAATATTATTTGCATACGCGCAAAATAATCTTCAATATATTTGTATTCCTTATACCATGCACTCTGGCAGGAAATACTCGCGGGATAATCGCGCTTTGCCTCTCCTTCCATTGTGTACCAGCTAAGATGTGGGCAACGCAGAGTTATTCCAAATAATGCCTGCCAATCCCCTATTTCTTTATACGAACGAAGATTTGTCTGCCAACCGGTGCAGCCGTAAAGCTCACTCATCATTTCTTTGATACCAAGCTGGCGTGCAACCGAACGCAGTTGCACAGGCACCCAATATACTCTGTTGAATTCGCACAATACATCTATTCCGGGAATATCCATATATTCATAAGCTCTCATCACCGAGCCTAACATACATACTTGCGCGGTAAGACTGTCCTCATGAAGAAGATGACCGGTAAATTTCAAATTATGCTTAAAACACCATTCCTTAATCGGTGCCATAAAGTTTTCATTAAACAGCTGTTGCGTAAGCTCCATATAATGCCATTTAACAGCACTTACCTTCACGCCATTCTTTTGCAAGAATAACTCAGGTAAATTTTCTTTTAAATCATATCCAAAACGAGCTTTAAACTCTTGGAATAACCTCGGAGTGTACGGCACTGCATCACTGCCGGCATTATCTGCACCAAAGGAACACATAACTGCGCCTCTGTGAGGTTCATCGGTAAATATACCTTTTATGGATTTTCCAAGTCTTTCTCCCGCGGTTTCGGCATATCTTTCATGAGTGAGGCTTATAAAACAATCTACTGCCTCGCGATTC
Source organism: Acutalibacteraceae bacterium (assembly GCA_045636565.1). Lineage (GTDB taxonomy): Bacteria > Bacillota > Clostridia > Oscillospirales > Acutalibacteraceae > UBA737. Next base: position 7,010 of record JAZTXU010000166.1, on the reverse strand, counting down.
ATGCAATCTATATATGTATTGCCGTTAAAATTTGTGCTTTCTTTCATTGGCTCAACATAAAACCATACTACCGTGCCCTTGCACTCTTCGCCCTTATTCAATCTTCTTTTGTTTGTGAAGTTAAGTTTGTTTAGTGTTATTTCAAAGGCAGCTACAACCTCATCGGTATAAACAAAAGTTTTCCCTTGTTCTATTTTCATTCTCAAAAACTGTGCGCGGTATTCCTTATTTTCCGTTACCTTGCCGCCCGCAGAGCCTGAGGGCCATCTGTCCTCATCGTAAAGCCAGCCCTCCATTCCAAGACGCTCGCTCTCATCTGCACAAGCATTTATAAGGTTAAACCATTCTTCACCGAGGTACTTTGTAGCAAGACCTGTTCTTGAATGAAAGAAAGTACCACCCATTCCCATTTCTTTGAAAATGCTAAGTTGGTACTTTAAATCTTTCTCTTCCAATTTTCCGTTCCAAGCCCAGAAAGGTTTTGCTCTATACTCGGAAGTGGGATTTTGAAATATAATTTTATCAAACATAAAATTTATTAAGATCCTCTCATAAGGTAGAATTTAACAGGCAACTCTAACGCTTATCTTCTCTTAAAAACGGTTCTTTAATTTCACTTTCCGTTAAAGCACCGTATTTATCCGGTCGACGATATGCGTTTCCGTGCACTTCGCTTTTGCGATACTCCCTTAACATATCAACATCAAGCTCAGCTATATATATTCCCTCTTCTCCATTTGCCTTGAACACGCAAGTATCTCTTGATCCTTCAAGCTCCGGCAGATATGCCACACCATCAAAAAGTGTTGATCCTCCGTTACAGTCAGGAACAGTATCAGGATAGTTGCAGGTGGCAATAGCCGTCATATTCTCATAAGCTCTGCCGCGAAGCTGGGAAAGCCTGTTAATCTCCATTGGGCAGGCATTTGGTACAAGTATCAGTTCTGCACCCTTTAACATAAGTATTCGCGCACTTTCAGGGAATTCGCGGTCATAACAAATCATGGCGCCAACATTGATTTTTCCGCCTTTTATATCAAGTTCGGTTACATAAAATTCTTCACCCGCGGTTAAATTTCTTTCAACGCTGAAATCACAGGTGTGCACCTTTGCATAGGTGAATTTATGATTGCCAAAACGGTCAAAAAGCACTAATGTGTTGCGCGGTGCGTCGCCATATTTTTCGAGCAATGTTACACCTATTGCCATATTAAGTTCTTTTGCAAGACTTTTAAAACTCATTACAAAATCACTGTTTATATCAATAGCTTCGCTTTTCCACTCTTTTACGGGGCGGTCGTAGATATTATAACCATTGCTGTACATTTCGGGAAAAAGCGTGATTTCAGCACCCATTTCTTTGGCTTTTTTACAAGCTTTAATACCCTTGATTAAGTTTTTCTCCAAAGAACCTACGGGTGCTATCTGCAACAGCGCAATTTTAAGCTTCATTTTATCTTACCTTTCGACATAAAGCCTTTTCGATTTTCTCTATTTCAGTTTCTTCGCCGCAAACAGCTATCGGATTCGGGATAAATGCATCCATTTCTATAATCAAGTCACCCGCACCCTCACAAAGCTCAAAATAAAGCACATCCTCAACATCCGATTCATCTAGTATATCATAAATATCATCTTCGCTGTTGCCGTTAATTTTGATATACTCTGCCGTCTCATCTACCCTTGCAAAAAATCGGGAGGTTGAGACGTAAACGCCGTTTTCTAAATCTTGAACATCAGCGAAAATTTGAACTGTTGTATTTTGGGCAGCGTTAGCAATCGCCCTGATATGCTCGGGTGTAGTCCCACAGCAACCGCCAAATACTCCTACTCCAAGACCCGTAAGGCAATCTATCTCATTAGCCATATCGTCAGGCGAAAGCGGAAAACGAGTTCCGTTTTCGCAGGTTTCGGGCATACCTGCGTTTGGCTTTGCAATCAGTGGAATACCGTATAATTTTGCAATCGGTGATGCACTTTCGAGCGCATTAGCCACAACTTTGGGACCAATACTGCAATTACAACCAAAAGCAGTAACAGAAAAAGGCAGCATACAAACCAAAGTTGCTCCCATACTGTCTCCATTCATAGTCTTACCCGATTCATTAACCATAAGCGAAACAAAAACGGGTATATCCTTTGACAATGACCTTACCGCCATTAAAGCCAATCGCGCCTCGGCGGCAGAAAGCATAGTTTCAATAAAGAAGAAATCCACTCCACATTCAAGTAGGATTTTAGCTTGCTCGCGGTAAATTTCGAATATTTCTTCGGGTTCCGTATCTCCGTAAGGTGCTAAAAGCAAACCGGTTGGTGACATATCACCACCGATTTTCACATTTCCCCCGTTTTCTTTGGAAATGTAAAAAAGTTTTTTGCAAACTTCTTCCATTTCATTTGCATCGAATCCGTGGCGCAAAAATGTGGGTCGGTTAGCGCCAAAGGTTGGCGCTAAAACCGCATTTGAACCCGCATTTATATATTCTGTTTGTAATTTCCGTAAAACCTTGGGATTATTTAAAATAAACTTTTCTGTGGAGTCATCACTTTTCATTCCACGCTTATTAAGTTCAGTGCCTGTTGCACCGTCTAAAATAAAGGGCAACGAAAAAGGAAAGTTTATTTTATCTGCCAACTTAATCACTCCAACCGTTATTTTTTTGCGTATTCAAAAATAGCACTTGTGTATTTTTTAGGCAATACAACATCTGTGCCGTTTATAAGCTCTGTGCCCGATACAGTTTTTACTGTTTTTACCAATTCCTCATCGGTAATTGTTACTGTATATTCAGCATTTGCATCTATAACATTAAGCTTTAAATTAAATGTATCGTTTTCGCAATCAGCTCTGCGATAAATTACAGCATAACCTGAATTTTCCTTTGATAACTGATAAGCGGCGAAAACATCTTCTTCCAAAGTGGGTTTGGTTAACGGATAGAAATCGCCATGCCAATACTCTGATAAACGCTTAACCTCACCAACAAGGGTACGAGCTCGCTCGAAATCATAACCCTCTTTAAGCACATCAAATGTGCAGGCAAGACCTGCGGTAGCGGCAGAGCGTACCTCGTTAGGTACCAACTCCCAAACCGCACAACCGTGATAAGGCAGATATTCCGAAAGGGTTATTGATTGATTCTGATTCCACACATCACTATGCCAATCCACCTTTACGGGGCCGCAGGTGATATCACTTCTCCACATAGGAACAGAACGGCGCATAAGCTCAAAATCAAGTCTTCTGCCACCGCTCGCACAGTTATCAATAAACAAGTCGGGGAACTCTTCACGCATAGCATCCCAAAGTTTATATAAATTCCTTACATAGCGCATTTCAATAACGCCTTTTCTTCCCTCTTTATCGTTAGCAGACCAATAAGGAAGCGGCTCTGTGTTGAAATCCTGGCGATAATTATCGATTCCATTATCTCTTATGAAATTAATAAGTGTATTTGTAAGCCATTCGCAAGCCTCATCATTGCTCAAATCATACAGATGATGGTCATTATCATCCGGCTTTGCAAGAACGTAATCTCTGTGATTTACAAAAACCTCACTACCTCTGTAAATACGCTCAGGCTCAAACCACACCATAAATCTCATTCCGGCCTCGTGAACAGCATCTGCAACCGGTTTCAACCCACCTTCAAAGCCCTCGGCGAAACTGTAATTACCAACACCGTTGGGGAAACCTTCTCTAAACCAAGCCGCATCAAGCCACAAGGTATCAATATATTCGCACTTTTTAGCGCCCTCAAGAGTTCTGATTTGACCTGCAACGGTCGGCCAATCGGGACATCTGCCGTAAAAATATCTGTCATACGGCTGAATGGATATAGGCAAGTTTGTCATACCTTCAGGCAACGGATTAAATGCAGTTGTAAGCAAACGGCGGAAACGACGGCGCAATGCAGCCGCATCCTCATCTTCCCTACCCTCAACAAAGCAGAATGAAGGCAACAAGAAATTCTCACCGGGTTCCATATAAAAATCAATCTGGTCAAGACCGATTTTTACATTAACACCGCTTTCATCTCTTGAAATCACAGCCTTCCACTGACCAGCCCAGCCTACTGCAAATAAATAAGGCTTGCCATCCAATGTGATATCAAAATAAGGAAAAGCCGATGTGTTAGAAGGTCTGCCACCTGTTGGAATAAAAACTATTTCTTCACCAACAGCAATTTCTCTGTCAATAGGTAAAAAACTGTTCTTAGTGCAATCATCACCTCGAAGAGTGTGTAAAAATGCGGTGTTTTTACAATCAAAGGTATGGTCAAGAGTGTTGGTTTCAGTTATCAGCAAGCTATTTTGAGAACTGTTGTTCACAATTTCGGTTTTCTTGTAAACATAACCCTCGCCCTCTTGTGTTGATAACAACATTACACCATCCAATTTGAGCTCATTAACATAAATCAGTTTTCCATCTAATTTAATTGAAGCGTTTAGATTTTTAATCATTTAATTTCACCTTACCATTCTTTTATTTTTTTTTACAAAATTTAAGCCGTTAGGCATTTTTTCTATTTTTAGCACAAAATCAAATATATCCACCTTTGTGCAAAGGTAAAAATCCTCTTCCGGAAATACTTCCCTTTGTGCTTCATCAAAGAATTTTGCACCGCTTGTGTATCTCAAATTTTGGGTTTTGGGAGCAATATCAAAATCTTCGTTTAATAAAATACTTTTTATGTATTCGGCGCAAAGAGTATCCTCGTCGGTTTCCTCTTTAGCCTCTAAGCCCATACAAACGAGTGATACATTTGTGGGATTCAATGATTTAATATAACTTGCCACCGCCCTCGCATTGGTAAGGCTTGCGGTAAGAATTATATCTGCATTGTGAGCATTTGCAACACCTTGAGTGCCTGCACTTGTTGTATGTACAACCGTTTTGCCAGTTAAATCCACATTTTCAATTTCAGAGGGTGAATTTCCGTAATCAAACCCTTCGCATTTTTTACCGTGGCGCTCGCCAACAAGTAAAACCTCAGGATTATTTCTTTTGTATTCATAAGCCTTTTCTATATCCCCTAAGGGAATAATTTTTTCGGCGCCCTTACTCATTATATATGCCTCAAGCGAAAAAGCCCTAAATACATCTATTATAACAGTGACTCCTACTGCTTTTTTTGCCCCTTCTACGAGCTGTAATATTTTTATATCCATTTTATATTTATAGCTCCTTTAAGTATTCCAAACAGTCATAACCTAACTTTATGAAGCTCTCACGCATAGCAAGCGGTGGATAAATCACCTCAAGCGTCATAGAGCCGTTGTAACCTATAGATTTTAAAGCTTCTATTTGCTTTTTCCAATCCACACAGCCCCATTCAAGGCTTCCAAGAGCCGGCAACTGATGATGGTCACCGTTTCTGTAATTATCGCTGATATGGGTCATTTTAAGACGTTTTCCAACACTCTTAATTGCAGCTTCACCATCCAAAAGTGCAGTATGAGCATGACCAAAATCCCAACAAATACCAATTTTATTGGAATTAAAGCTGTCACAAAGCTCGCATAGTTCCTCGAAGCCGCCACCAAAAAATCGCCACTGAGGATTTGTGTAGTGATAAAGTGGCATATTTTCAACCGCTATTCCAATACCTGATTTTTCAGCAACCTCAAGATATTTATTAAGTATTTCCTTGTTATCATTAAATGATTTTCTTTGGTTATATCCGTCATTCACCGCAGTTCTCGGATGATAAGCCGCCCACTCGGCACCAAGCTCGGCACTCACCTTTATACCCCTGATTATATTTTCCTCCATTTCTTCTTCGATAATTTCAGAAGAAACCAAAAGATGATAACAAGGCAGATGTGTCTGGCGGCAAGCAATACCGTATTTATCCATTAACTCTTTGATTTTTTCAACCTCTTCACGGTAATTTTCTTTCATTAAAACATCGCTTGAGCCAAAGCTTAGCATTATTTCCTTAAAGCCTGCTTTAGAGGCTAATTGGAGCATAAGCTCCAAATTTTCTTCTTCACGGATGATTAAAGAATTTCTCAAAAAAATCTCCCCTTTTTGAGGTTTATTTTCAACATTTTCAATTTAACATAAAACTCAATATGTGTCAACCAAAAATACAGCATCAAAAAGAAAAACCGACGGAAAAATCCCGTCGGTCAAATCACTTAAAAATCCTTTTAATTTTAGGATGCAGAATCACCATATAGAACATAGAAAATCTGGATACTGCTATATCATATAGCACGAAAACCACATTTCCTAGTGCCAGCAAAATATATGCACCGTATTTACCAAGCTCTCCGAACTCATCCATAGAAAAGTTGAAAAAAGATGAAAAAATCACATAAACCGAAATAACCGAAGCATTGAAAATTAAAAACTTTATCGGCCATTCCAAAACCGGTTTATGCATTTTTTCTATTAATGCCTTGGCTATTGGGTAATATCCAAAGAAGAACACATATAAAAATCTGCTTTCGGGGTCTGCTAATAAAAACACCAATACAGATGACGCTATATATGACATAAGCGCCCATTTTTTATCAATCTCTATTACCACTACCATTATAAACAAGCCCGCAACAGCAGGTATTGCATAAACGAAATACGGAAAAAACGAAAGCAACATAAAGGTGGTGGCTAAGGATGCCATAATAGCCGAAAGGGTAATTTTCTTGGTTTGTTTTAGATTACTCATATCAAATTATCTGCAACCTATGCAAGGAATAATGTTTCCTCCGCACATTTCACAACAGCAATCAGCGCAAATAAGAGTTTGGCAACAGTCACAAGTAGACATTCCTGTACCATTACCATATGTGCGGTAAGGGTTATACTGACCGGCGCCCTGCCTTTGTGCACGATTTAATGCATCACGGTACTCAAAATTTGTGGGATCCATTCTGCAAGCGGCGGCAAAGCTTGTGTACGCCTGGTCGAACCAACCTCTGCGATAAAGCACGGTGCCGTTAAGAAAATACCACTCTGCATCTCTGCTCCCCGGAGGCACACCATCAAGCACTTCTTGCGC
>JAZTXU010000165.1:0-2619 GCA_045636565.1 Acutalibacteraceae bacterium | reverse complement strand
GTTTTCAATAAACTTATGTACACAAAGCAAAGCTTTTATGAGGGTCAGCTTGAAAAATTAGGTCTTATGGATAAGGATGCCTTTACCTGTGCTTGCTATATGGATGAGGTTGGAAATAAGCCCAAAAAAGGAGATATTTTAAGTTGGGCTGAATCAAGCGCTGTTGTATACGCAAACTCGGTTTTGGGCGCGCGTTGTAACCGCAATTCGGGTATTATCGATATTATGGGTTCTATCGTGGGTTTTGTTCCTTATTTCGGCTTGCTTACCGATGAAGGCAGAAAGGCTACTTGGATAGTAAAGATTCAAACCACCAAAAAGCCCGAAGCACAGCTTTTAGGCTCGGCTATTGGTATGAAGGTTATGGAAGATGTTCCGTTTGTAGAGGGACTCGATAAATGGATTGGCACCGAGCTTGATGATGCCGCTTGCACATATCTTAAGGATTTCGGTGCGGCAACCGCTTCTAACGGTGCGGTAGGTCTTTACCATATTGAAAATTTAACTCCTGAAGCTAAAGAGCAGGGAAGAGCTTTAATAGCCGAGGGCGCGCAGGAATATATAATTGATGATGCCGAACTTGAACGCGTAAAGGCAAACTATCCCGTAATTTGGAAAAATCCCGACGCTAAGCCTAAACTTTGCTTTATGGGTTGCCCTCATATGAGTCTTCAGCAGTTAAAGGATTGGACCGATAAAGTTGAGGCGGCGCTAAAGGAATACGGCAATAAAAAGGTAGTGATTCCAACCGTTTTCACCGCTGCTCCAAAGGTTTTAGAGCAGTTCAACAAAACAGAATATGTCGCAAGACTTAAAGCTACGGGTGTTATTACATCTTACATTTGTCCGCTTATGTATATGAACAATCCGCTTTGCAAAAAGGTGCCGGTTATAACCTCATCAAACAAGCTTCGCACATATACAAGTGCTCGTTATTATACAGATGATGAAATTCTTGTAGCAATCACAAAGGGAGGTAAGTAATTATGAAAAAGTTTAAAGGAAGAGTTGTAACCCCCGGAACTGTTACTGCTCCCGCAGTTGTTACAAAGGATGGATTTAACACCTTGGCTTCAATGCAAATGGCGCTTCAGTTTGGTGATAAATCGGTAAAATGCGGTGACCAGAATAACCCTGCGCTTCACGGAAAGCCGTTAGCAGGCAAGGCACTTTGTTTACCGCAGACTATTGGTTCTACCACAGGTGGATTGGTGCTTTATTGCGCTTGCGCTTTAAAGACATATCCCGCTTGTATGCTTTTTGCGAATCATATAGATTCACTTGCCGCCGCAGGTGCTGTGCTTGCAGATGTTTGGGTAGATGGCATTACAATGCCCGTAATCGACTGCTTGGGCGATGAATTCCTTGATTACGTTAAGGATGATATGAAAATCACCATTGAGGAAGATGGAACAGTCATTGTTGAATGATTTTAATAAGTAATAGCAATTCATCGGTGTGTTATTGTGACACACCGATGTTTTTGCTATTCAACAAAAATTTCTCCTGCGACATTTTGTTGATACTCATATTAATAATCTCGTCCACAATATCTCTCCTTAAAGTGAATTTTACCACATTATTGTGCTTTTTACTGAAAACTTTGTTAACCAACAAAACACGACACAACATCAAGAAGTAATCAATTCTTATTTTTAATTAAAAAATGCTTTATTTTAGCGAGAATATATGTTATAATCATTCCATTGAGCAGAATTTTAAAAATTCTGTTTTAAAAAAGGAGGAATTCATTATGTCAAAAGAATGTTTTGAGAAAAGAATCTCCGAGGTAACCGAAAATCACAATAAGGTTATTTCGAGAAAAAATGAGAAAAAGTTTAGTATTAACGGTGTGTTTAACCGTTATAAATACCCCGCTTTAATGCGTGAGGATATTCCACTTAATTGGAGATTTGATTATTCTTACGATAGAAACCCTGACTTTTTAGAGCGTATTCGCGTTAATGCTATTATGAACGCAGGCGCAATTTATCATGAGGGTAAATATCTTTTGGTTGCTCGTATTGAGGGTAACGACCGTAAGTCTTTCTTTGCGGTTGCTGAAAGTGATAACGGTGTTGACGGCTTTAAATTCCGCGAAAAGCCCATCACATTACCTCAGGTTGAAGAGATTGACACTAATGTTTACGATATGCGTCTTACCCGCCATGAGGATGGCTGGATTTACGGCCTTTTCTGCAGCGAGAGAAAGGATTTCTCGGTTGACGATACTTCCTCTGCAGTTGCTAAGTGCGGTATTGTTAGAACTAAGGATTTCAACACTTGGGAGAGACTTCCTGACCTTGTTTCTACCAATCAGCAGAGAAACGTTTGCGTTCACCCCGAGTTTGTAAACGGCAAATATATGCTTTACACAAGACCTTCTGACGGATTTATCGATGTAGGTTCAGGCGGCGGTATTGGTATTGCTTTTGTTGACAGTATGGAAAATGCAGTTCTCACCGATGAAAAGATTATTGATGCAAGAATTTACCACACTGTAAAGGAAGTTAAGAACGGCGCAGGCGCTGTTCCGATTAAGACTAAGGACGGTTGGTTACATATCGCTCACGGCGTTAGAAATCACGCTACAGGTCTTCGTTATGTGCTTTACTGCTT
>JAZTXU010000164.1:0-4167 GCA_045636565.1 Acutalibacteraceae bacterium | reverse complement strand
ATAGTGATTTTTATTGATGATCCGGGCCCGATTTTCTTTAAACAAAAACGTGTAGGTTCTAAGAAAAAGATTTTTTGGTTACATAAGTTCAGAAGTATGAAGGTTAAAACCCCCGATATTCCGACTCATATGCTTAGCAATCCTGAGCAGTACATAACGAGAGTGGGAAAAATAATTCGTAAACTGAGTATAGATGAGCTTCCGCAGGTTTATGATATATTGATTGGAAAAATGTCAATAATAGGTCCTCGTCCTGCTTTATGGAGCCAAGAAGATTTGGTGGCAGAGAGAGATAAATATGGAGCAAATGATGTTAAACCCGGATTGACAGGGTGGGCACAAATAAACGGCAGAGATGAACTTGAAATACCCGTAAAAGCAAGACTTGACGGTGAATATGTTGAAAAATTAAGTTTCGGGTTTGATTGCAAGTGCTTTTTCGGAACAATATCATCGGTTCTTAAATCGGACGGTGTTGTTGAAGGCGGAACGGGTGAAACTAACACTGAAAAGCAAGAGGTTAACAAATGAAAAGAGTTATAACTTACGGTACATTCGATTTATTACATTACGGTCATATAAATTTACTCAAGCGCGCTAAAGAACTTGGAGATTATTTAATAGTTGCGTTATCTACCGATGAATTTAATTGGAATGAAAAACAGAAAAAATGTTATTTCAGTTACGAAAAGCGAAAAGCTTTGCTGGAGTCTATAAGGTATGTCGATTTGGTTATTCCCGAGGAAAATTGGGAACAAAAGAGACAGGATGTTAAGGAGTATCATGTGGATACATTTGTAATGGGCGATGATTGGCAAGGTAAATTTGATTTTCTTTCCACTTTGTGTGAAGTTGTTTATTTGCCACGCACTCCTGAAATTTCAACCACTAAAATTAAAAAAGATTTAAAGTAAAAAAACGGTATAATATCCACAGTGAAGTTAATGCAAAAAATTGTTGTCAAAAAATCGAGCTTCACCTCGGCGAAGAAAGGGTCTTATAGCTCGCCAATGCTAAAATGGGAAGGTTATTTTAATGAAAAGAATTCTTATAACAGGTAAAGATAGTTATATCGGGACTTCTTTTGAAAAGTATCTTAGCCAATTTTTTTCAGACGGATATACTGTTGATACTGTTGATATGATTGACGGCAGTTGGCGTGAAAAAGATTTTTCGGCGTATGATATTGTTTTCCATGTGTCAGGTATCGCGCACATCAAGGAAACAAAGGAAAATGCAGAACTTTATTACAAGGTTAACAAAGATTTGGCAATAGAAACAGCATTTAAAGCAAAGACAGAAGGTGTTAAACAGTTTGTTTTTTTAAGCACCATGAGTGTTTACGGCATGGAAACGGGTGTTATAACAAAAGAAACTGTACCTAGTCCAAAAAGTAATTACGGTAAATCAAAACTGCAAGCGGAAGAGGGAATTTTATCTCTTGCAGATGATGAATTCAAGGTTTGCGTAATCCGTCCGCCTATGGTTTACGGTGAAGGTTGCAAGGGCAATTATCAGACTATTGTCAAGATTGTTGAAAAGTCTCCCGTTTTTCCGAGAGTTAGTAATAAGCGCAGCCTTATTCGCATTGAGAATCTGGTTTCGTTTGTTAAAATGGCGATTGACGATAATGTTTCGGGTGTATTTTTGCCCCAAAACAGCGAATATATGAATACTATGAAAATGGCAAAAGATATTGCGTTGCAAAAGGGTAAAAAATTGTATTTCAGTTATTTGCTCGGTTTTGCGGTTGTTATTTTCAGACCTTTTGTTAGTGTGCTTAAAAAAGCATTTGGAAATTTGATTTATGAAAATACAGAAGATTTTAATTTTTGCTATTGTGAAAAGAAAGATTGATGAGGAATTTTGAAATGAAATCTTTTATGGTTAAGCTTGAATATTTGCTAAAACACAATATTGTTTTTAACAAGATATTCAGATTTGTTACAAGTTCATTTTTTAGAATATTAGGTATTTTTATACCAATGGATAATAAGGCGATTTTATTCAGCGCACTTAATAAAAAGTACAACGATAGTCCAAAGGCGATTTACGAATACATTATTTCACGTCCTGAATTTAAGGATTTTAAATATTATTGGGCGGTGGATGATAAGTTTGCAGAAGATGTTAAGGGAAAAGCAATAATTGTTAAGCCGGATTCTTTTAAATATTTTGTAACTGCACTTAAATGTAAGTACTGGGTTGCTTGTGTTAATATTGAAAGAAGTTTAAAAATCAAAAGAAGAAAAACCATATATCTTCATACATGGCACGGTATTCCCATAAAAGCTATCGGTAATGAAGCGGCGGGAAGAAAAGATTTTGATTTTTCTTATGTTAATTATTTTTGTGTTTCAAGTCATTATGATATTGTTACATATAAAAAATCATTTAATGTTGATGAAAAGCAAACGTTAAAGGTTGGTATGCCTCGAAACGATACTCTTTACCGTACAACCGATGAAGAGATAGTTGATATTAAAATGCGTTTAGGTTTACCGACGGATAAAAAAATTGTTTTATATGCGCCCACTTGGAGAGACAGTAAAAACGGCGGAAAATCATATCAGATTAAACCGCCCATAGATTTAGAATATTGGGAAAAAGAACTCGGCGAAGATTATATTCTTCTTTTAAGAACACACCCTTACACTAATGAATTGCTCGGTGTCACATTTAATGATTTTGTAAGAGATTATATCAATTATCCCGATGTTAATGATTTGCTTAAAATTTCAGATATTTTGATATCTGATTACAGTGGAACGATTTTCGATTATTCTGTTTTAGAAAGACCGATTATATGCTTTACTTATGATTTGGAAGAGTATTCTAAAGACAGAGGTTTTGCTTTAAACATGAAGGAAGATTTGCCTTGTAAAATTGTCGAAAAAGAGACTGAGGTTATTGATTGGATAAAAAATATCGATTATACCTATGAAAAAGAAATAACTAAAAGAATCAAAGCAAAATTCATTGAATTCGGCGGAAAAGCCACCGAAGAATGTGTTAAAACAATGTTCGAATTAAAATAATTGTGGATGTGAACTATGAAATTTCTTTTTGTTTTAAGTATCGGTCTTGATAAAATCGGCCCTTCGGTTCATTTGATGAAAAATATTATTGAATCCGCGTTAGTCAAAGGACATGAGTGTCATATTGTTTTAAAGAAAACTGCCAAAACAAATGAAAACGGATTGGAAGATTTGACCCGAAAATATGAAGGGCTGTCTTTTTCACTTATTCAAGACATTTCTGCCAAAAAGAAGGGTTTTATCGGCAGGTACATTCACGATTGCAAATACGCTTTAAAATGCAGAAAATATTATAAATCTCAAAAATTTGATGCGGTTTTCTTGCAATCCAACAATGTGCCGTGGGTACATATTAAAGGTTTGCAACGTTTAAAATGCCCCGTGATTTACAATGTTCAGGATATATTTCCGTATAATCTTAAATTCTCTAATCAACTCCCTATGGAGAAGATTACGTTCCCGATTTTCAGAAAACTACAAAATATTGCATATAAAAAAGCCGATAAAATAATAACCATATCCAATGATATGAAGCAGACTTTGGTTAATGATGGTGTTCAGGATAAGAAGATAGAGGTTATTTATAATTGGAGTTACAGTGATGAGGATATTAAACTCGAAAAAATAGAGGAATCCTGCATTTTCCCCCTCAATAAAGACGATAGCAAACTCAATGTTGTTTATGCAGGAAACATTGGTAAAATGCAAAATGTTGAAATAGTTGCTAAATGCGCCGTTTTAACACAAAACGATTCGAAAATTCATTATTATATCATCGGCGATGGGGCAAATAAGGCTCACATCGAAGAAATGACCGCCGGATTGGATAATGTGACGATGTTGCCAATGCAACAGTCGAAATTTGCAGAGAGTATTTATGCTCAGGCGGATGTTAATATAATCCCTCTGTCGCGAGGAGGAATATTTACAGCGCTTCCGAGTAAAACCGCAACTTGTTTAAGGGTTGCAAATCCGATAGTGTTCTGTATAGATAAAAACTCCGAATTTTATTCTCTTATGCAAAATGAGGAAAATATTTATCTTTGTGGCTGTGATGATGCCGAAGGCTTGGCGGATATATTTAAAAGCATTAGCGTGGATAGAAAAAACAGTTATGTCCGCTCTGAAA
>JAZTXU010000163.1:0-4717 GCA_045636565.1 Acutalibacteraceae bacterium | reverse complement strand
GAAAACAGCGGCGGCACAACGATAATTCAACCAGGCGGCGGTAAGACTACCACAACAACTACTACAACAACCACCGAAGGCTCGGGTAGTATGCTTTATGTGTGGATAGGAATTGGTCTCGGTGCAGTTGCAGTTCTATTTGTCATTATTTATGTGATTGTAGTTGTAGTTAAAAAAAGAAAAAATAAAGTTGAATAATATAATAAAAAGCTAAAATTAACAAGGAGGCGGTTCGTAAGAACGCCTCCTTGTTAATTTTAATTAATATCATTTATTATTTAGCTTAACAACACATATGCCTTTGATCTTTTCAAGACATTTTTTTGCAACAAAAACGCAAACCGTAATTTTTGCTAAGGCGGCGGCGAAATATATAAAATACGAAAAGCCGTCAAGCCTTGTAAAAAGTCTGCCTATTGAAACGGTGCTTACTGCTGCAGAATAAGGGTGCGGAAGCCTTCCGGCGAGCACAGTGCCAAATAAAAGACAGGTGCTTATAACACAAACCGCAAGCATCAACGCACCTAATATAAAACCTGCCAATGTGTGAGAAAATTTCACCTTTTTAAAAACACAAGCATTATAAAACGGTAGTAAAAGTGCGGGTAATATAGGGTTTAAAATATACGGTTTTGCTTGCAAAACGAGTTCTTTTGCCGTTGGTAGTCTGAACACAAAAATATACCGCAAATTAAATTTAAAAGCGGTAAATACAAAGAAAAACGCAACCAACGCCAGCACAATGAAAAAAGCAATAAGAAAAAACTTTAAAATATCCTCTTGTCTGCGAAAATAAAAATAAAGCACTACAATAAGAAAAATTATATTTATAAAGAATATTGAAGTATCGGTCAAAACAATTTTCTTTATAAATTGAGTGAAATCTGCAAAGGTATCCGCCGCGCAAAAAATCGCGAAAACCGCTAATATCAGATAAACAATGCTTAAAAGAATTTTAAAAATCACGTTGTAATCGGTTTTTATTTCTTCGGCAAATAATTTTTTTGCTATCGGTATCACAATAATATACGCCGCCACTCCAAAAACAGTTGCCGCAATAAGACCTAGGAATGTGAATTCATTGGCACTTTCTGTGGGTAAAGTTATAACTGCATTTCCCATTATAAAAAGTGCCCATAAGGCTTTTGAGTGGGTGAAAAATCTTGTATCTTCTCTCATTTTACCACCACCTCAAGCATCAGATTTTTATAAAATTCATCGTATTTCTCCTTGTATTTATCAAAAAAATCACTTTCCTTTTGTTTTATGATATTACCAACACCAAATATGTCAATCTCCTCATTTTGTGAATACTGGAACAAATCTATGATTTCTTTTTCAAGCGTCTTTTTGAAATTTTCATCAAATTCGGGAGAAGTGTTGATTTCAAGCAAAAGTTTCGGGTGATTTTTATTTTTAAGTTTGTAAACAGTTGAAACAGATTGTACGTTATACTGTTTATTGTCAATATTCACCATACCTAAGTCCTGCGAATCGGAAGCTATTGCGAAGACAGAAAGTTTATCCTCATTTATTTTCATAAGTGACTCATCATATTTGAAAACCGTTACACCGTCAATGAAATAACCACCTTCGTTAATTTTGAAAAACGGAAGAGAGAAGGTATTTACTGCACTTTGCCGCATGCCTTCAAGTTCATAAAACAGGTTTTTAAAATTTATACCGTAAAGCCGTGAATAGGTCTGCCTCATACTTATAATATCGTATCCCACTGCTACCGAAGATATAGTTTCACTCGAAAGCAGCTTTTCCGCATTTTCTGTGCTGATTAGTTCTATTGAAAGGGTGATTTCTTTTTCGTTATAGATATAATCGCACACTTCGGCTAAATATTTTTCGCTTAAAGTATCTCCAATAACCGCCACCGCACAGTGACTGAGTTCTATTGGTTGTGAAGCCTGCCCCAAAGCATTTTTAAACGCTGTTTGAAATGATTTACCGTTGCCTTTTAAAAGTTCGTTTTTCTTTTCGGCTTCGGAATCTTCGGAATTTACTACCACCGATTCAATGGTTACAACTATCTCATCACCCTTCTGGTCAAATCCCAACGCAGATACCAGATATTCGTGTGCAAACGGTGTGAAACTTTTGCTCAATCTGCAACCGCTAAAACTCAGAAGCATTATAAAGACACTTAAAAAAATAAATAGCCGTTTCATTTGTTTCCCCTCGCTTGCCTTGTAATATTTTTATTAAATTCGGGTCTTTTTTTCATAAAATTCCAAGGAGCTCGCCAAACAGTATCTTTAAGACTTTGGAAACCTGCTTTGCGAAGCGAAATGGTGTAATCCGTGCCGAATGAAGTGAGTGAGATTATATGCATTACCGTAACGGTTATTCCAGCAATAAATCCGTATAAACCGAAAAGTGCCGCAAGTAACACGAAAATCAGCCGCAAATAAAAAACTGCACCGCGAAGTCTTGGTATCATAAGACCGGAAATGCCGCTCAATGCTATAACAATAAGCATTGGTGTGCTGATTATTCTGGCATCAACCGCCGCCTGACCCACCACCAAACCGCCAACAATGCTTAGTGCATGACCAAGGCTTTGGGGCATTCGCACTCCGGTTTCCTTTAAAATTTCAAACACAAATATCATTATTATACATTCACTGAATGGTGAAAAGGGAACGCCACCGCGCAGTTTTGCCACCGCGATGGCAAGTGAGGTTGGGAGTAGTTCTTTATGAAAGGTGGAAAGTGCTATAAAAATTGCGGGAATACTTATTGACAGAAAAAAACAGATATACCGCAATGCTCTTCCTGCAGAACTTATAAGGAAATTAAGGTAATAATCTTCGTCAGACTGAAAACTCTCGGAAAATAGATACGGTATTGTAAGCACCACGGGAGTGCCGTCCACCACAATAGCAATTCTGCCCTCTAAAAGTTTTGCGGCAACCACATCGGGGCGCTCGGTTGTACCTATTGTTTTAAAAATTGAATGTTTTCCGTCTCGTATTTGTTCTGTTATATAATTAGAATCGAGTATTCCGTCAATATCAATCTTTGAAATTCGTTTTTTTACCTCATTTATAATTTTCGGGTCTGCCAAACTGCCTAAATAGCATAAAAATACAATGGTTGCTGACCTTCTGCCAACCCTGAGAGTTTCGGTGCAAAGGTCGGGGGTTTGAAGTCTGCGTCTTATCATAGCAAGATTAAGAAGAGCCGCTTCGTCAAAGCCTTCACGGGGACCCTGCAAAACCCTTTCGTCGGTTGGTTCACTGATACCTCTGGTTCTCCAACCCTTTGCATCAATATTTAACGCCTGCTTGCTTTTATCTATTAACAGTAACGCTTCTCCGTAAAGCAGACCTTCAATCATTTTTGCAACTTCCTCGGTTTTCTTTACATCCCTTGCAAACAAAACCTGTTTTTCGATATATTCTGTAATATTTTCACTTTCATTTTGGGTTTTAACCACTAATAGCGGCTTTATAATCGCTTCATTAAGTTGGTTGGAATCCACCATACCGTCAATATAAATTAAAGCGCAATCAAAATTATAAGTGTTCCTCGCTCTGATTTCTTTAATTCTTAATACCGAATCTTTCTTGAAAATTTCTTTAAAAAACGCGATATCTTTTGTGATATTACCCGAAAGTTGTTTATTTTTATAATCGGCAGTTTGCCACGACATATTAAAATCTCCTCAATGCTAAAATCTTATGTTTTTAGTTTGTGAATTACCGGTAAATTTATTCTTTTGTCAGGTTTTAAGAACAATAAATCAGAAAAGAATTGCTAATTTATATATAGAAATTAAAAAATGCGGAAGAAGTAATTATTACTTCTTCCGCATTGAATTTTATGTATTTACCTCAATATACAGGTTTTACGATCATTTTAAAAATTTATTATAACCTTCACTGTATCTTACACAACGGGAAACTCGGCTTAAAGTTGCAGATGAAATATCAACATTCTCAGTCACCTGCTGATAGGTCTTGCCCTCTATTAAAAGTTTTGCCGCACTGATTCGCTGAGCCATCTGCTCAATCTCCTTGTTTGTGCACAAATCTTCAAAAAGCAAGCGGCAATCTTCCGCCGAATTTATACCCGCAATAAGTAGGAAAAGCTCATTAATCATCTGGTTGTTTGCTTTTTTACCATTCATTTTCACACCATTTCAATGTCCTTAGCCAAAAAGCTCTTGGTTTTTTCGGATTTAGGGTTCAAGAATACCTCGTCAGGTGTGCCGATTTCTTCAATAACACCGTCTGCCATAAAAATTACCTTATCCGAAACGTGACGGGCAAATTCCATTTCATGGGTTACAACAATCATTGTTCTGTCAGCACTTTTAAGGTCACGTATAACACGCAAAACCTCGCTTGTAAGTTCGGGATCTAAGGCTGAAGTCGGCTCATCAAAGCAGAGAATATCCGGCTTCATGGCAAGCGCACGCGCAATTGCCACACGCTGTTGCTGACCACCCGAAAGCTGACAAGGATAATTTTCTATTTTATCAGAAAGTCCTACTCTCTCGATTAAGCTCAGAGCTTCCTCCTTAATTTCTTCGGCAGTGCCTCTGTTAAGAAGGATTGGCGCCAAAGTGATATTTTCCAAAACATTATATTGTGGGAAAAGGTTAAAGGACTGGAAAACCAACCCGAAATGCAGACGGTTTTCACGAATCTCCGTATCGGTTAGTTTACTTGCGGTTGCATCAAATATAACCTTGCCGTCA
>JAZTXU010000162.1:0-3039 GCA_045636565.1 Acutalibacteraceae bacterium | reverse complement strand
CGTTTAATTACGGTATATGTGGTGGTGGGTTTCCACCCAAGTTTCTCATTACAGATACTTACAAGTTCACTGCTTTTTATGGGCTCCATCTCCCATAAAATCAGGCAGAAACGATATTCACTTTCAAAAATTTTCGGTACGCCCATTACAATCTCTCCTTTATCTAATCCATTAGAGTAATTATATTCTAACATATTAGAGTAAATTTGTCAATATTACACCCATTGGCGATTCTAACAAATTTTAATTTTCCGTTTTATTTAATGATTACAATTAAAAAAGTGCGGAAGAAACTTCACTTTCAAGTTTCTTCCACACTTTATAAAAATTATTTAATCTTACAGTAATCTTTAAATTACTTATTCATATATTTTGCAACCTCTGCAGCAACAAGTCTTGTTAATTCTTCAAGGTCACTTGCAGAAAAGCTTGAGCCATTCTTAATATCAGCCTTTCCGTCACTTGAGAATAGCTTCATTTTATTAGCAGTTTCCTGCTTAACTGCTTCAACAGCGGCAGGAATAAGGTCGATAAGACCCTTATCCATACTCTGGAACTTCTTGAACTCAGCCTCAACTGCGGCTACGTTGATATCTGTGAAGATATTAACCTTGCTGATACCCTCTTGAATAGCTTTTCTGAAATCGTTATCGGTAAGACCAGAACCGCCATGAAGAACGAGAGGCACATCAACAGTGTTAGCGATTGTGCGGATTCTTTCAAAATCAAGCTTAGGAGGAAGCTTATAAGCACCGTGAGCGTTACCAACTGCAATAGCCAAAGCATCTACGCCTGTCTTATCTACGAAATCCTTAGCAAGCTTAGGATCAGTAAAGAATGCAGAAGGATCAGTCAAATGGTCACTACCTTCAGCAGAGCCCTCATTATCACCAACGTGACCAAGCTCACCTTCAATGGTAGCACCGTAGGAATGAGCAATATCTGCCATTTCCTTAACCTTGCGAACATTTTCTTCGTAAGAATCGGTTGAACAGTCATACATAATTGAGCTAAAACCTAACTCTAAAGCCTTGATACAAGTATCGTATGTGAGACCATGGTCAAGATGAACTACAACAGGCACAGAAGCCTTTTTTGCCATAGGAATAAGATAATAAGAAACCTCATCCAACGGACCGTAAGGTAACAAGATTTCTGCAGTACCCATAATAACAGGTGATCTTGTTGATTCAGCCGCTGCAATAATACCACGTGCAAGCTCAAGGTTTACTGCGTTAAAAAGACCTATTGCATATTTGTTTTTCTTAGCCGGTCTTAAAACCTCATTCATGTTAACTAACATTTTTTATTCCTCCAAATAACTTATATTAAATATTTATTATATTCACTTCAAATTCTTCAAGAGTGGATTTAAGGGCTCCGCTTATTTCAGCATCGGTTACAAGATACTGAACATTATCAAAGGATGATAACCTCATATACCCTACTCTGCCAATCTTTGATTTATCACAAAGATAGTAATGTATCTTTGAATTTTTAATCATACTCTGCTTTATAAAACATTCCTGCTCGTTACTCTCAAGAATAACCTGATTTTCACCGATGCCTCGGCTTGAGAAGAACATTTTATCTGCAAAATAATTCTCAGAAATATAATTTTCTGCCATTGCACCAACCAAAGACTGATTGTTGCTGACAATTCCGCCTATGGCTATAACCTTAACATCTTCAACACCGCTAAGTTCGTTAATAACTCTGATAGAATTGGTAATAACCGTAATATTCTTCATTGTTTTAAGTTCTTTAGCCATATAGAAGGTTGTGGTTGAAGCGTCAAGAAAAACGGTATCACCGGTTGCAATATACTGCACCGCCTTACGTGCCAAAGCCTGTTTTGATTCAACATTCAGCACTTTGCGTTTTTCCAAAGAAAACTCATAACTGCTTTCATCCATGGGAATAGCTCCGCCATGTGTTCTTCTGAGCATTTCCTTTGCTTCAAGTTTTTCAAGGTCACGACGAACGGTTTCTTCGGTAACGCCAAGCTCGGCGCTCAGCTTACTAACCATTACAGCTCCCTCAATGCTTAATAGCTCGAGGATTCTTTTTTGTCTTTCAAGAGCAAGCATACTGTGCTCCTCCAATTTATAAATTTATTGCTAAAGTTATAAAGCTTATTCGACCTCATAGTCGAAGAATTTCATTACTTCGCCGTGGGGATTTGCAATTACAGCCTTGCCGTGAAGCTGACCCAAAGGAGCCGCCTCAACTGCACCTGCTTCAACCGCCGCTTGAACTGCAGAAACATTACCTCTTACAATCAAGGTAACAAGTCTACCGCCAAGGCGTTTTTCTGTGTGAATCAGGCGAACATCAGCAGCCTTTAACATTGCATCAAGACCTGCAATAGAAGCCACAAGTCCCGAAACCTCTAAAAGACCGATTGCAAAATTCACCTTAGGAGCTTCCTCTTCGTTACCAAAAAATGTTTTAGGAAGCTTTTTGTTATATTTATCCTTATTCATATCAAGAAGGTATGCCATCTTCTCTGTTCCCTCACCGGGGCGAGAAATAACATGAGAAGCAATATACATTCCTTCATCCTTAGCATAAGCAGATGCTGATTCAACAGATGCTTTTACAGAAGCATTGTCACCCTCAACCTTAACCTGCATTACCAAGGGAGCAGGAACATCCAAGCTACCGGGTCTTGTTCTATCAAAAGCGATAACCTTAACATCAGCCGCTTTTGCCGCAATATCTGCCGCGCAAACTGCAGTAGTAAAGCTATAAACTTCAACCATTCCTAATGCGTTCATAATTTTCCTCCGTTAATTACACAATGTGCAAACCGTCAACCATTACACAACGGCGCTGTCTTGTAAACGAATGAGTAGCGGTTAAGCCTTCACCTGTGGGGCCTGCAATTGTAAAGGTTGTGTAACCCTCACCGCCTGCACCGATACCTGCATAAGAAGGTGCATTCTTAACAAAAATAGTTGTTTCAACCTCACGGGCAAACTTTGTAAGATTATCAACATTCTTGGAGTGAATGTGAGCAGAATGTCTGTTTCCGTG
>JAZTXU010000161.1:0-2270 GCA_045636565.1 Acutalibacteraceae bacterium | reverse complement strand
AATATTACCGTGCTTATCAAGGTAAACTATTCCGTGCATTTGCCCTGTAACACCAATACTTTTAACGGGCAAATTTTCTGCTAAAAGGCTATCTAAAACATTTTGAAGAATAGAAAGCAGTTTTTTAGTGTCTTGAATTTTTTTCCACTCGTTAGCGGTTGATATAAAGGTATCGTTAGGTAAAGTTACCGATTTTATAATCTCACCGTTTTCGATACTGTGAAGAATACCGCAAACCGAGGTAGTTCCAATGTCTAATCCTATTGAATACATATTTTCACCTACATTTTGGTAGAATTAAGGTCAAGTCGTTTAATAATATCCTGCTGAATGGCAGGGGAAAGGTCTAAGAAATTTACAAATGTGCCGTGGATTCGCATAATATACACACCCGAGGGAGCGTATTTTTGTGGGTCTGCGAGCACCTTCCTTAAAGTATCGGGAGTTGTGACATTTACATAGAGATAGAAAGGTGCTACACGGTCTTTAATAGCTTCATTAAAGAATAACGGTTTTACAACTCGTTTTGCAAAATCCAAGCCCTTGCCTTCAAAGGTATCTGCGGTAAAGAATTTAGGGTCAATACCTAAATGTGAGGCATAACCGCCGTTCATCTTTTCAAAGGGAAGGCGCATATTAGATAACATTCTGAAGCCCATACCTTCATTTGCTTCGCCGTAAAGCGGGTCAACACCGTAATTTAATTGCTCGCGCGCGTTTCTGCCATCAGGTGTGGCACCAACCCAATAACCGTATGTAAGGTGGGTTGTGGGGCTCGACCAATCTGCTCTGAAAGGATTGCCGAGATAATTCTTATGAGATGCTACCATATCGGAAATTTTGTTCACAATTTCGGCAGCCTCATTATCTACTTGCGGTATATTGTTGCCGAACTTTGGTGCTTTTTTAAGGAAAGAATGCAGTTCCTCAAATCCTTCAAAATTTGCCGTTAAAGCAGGAATCAATTGGTCAATGTATTCGGGTTTTTCTTTTAATAATGTGTCAATAGCAACAAATGAATCTGCCATAATGCTGAGCCCGTGAATTAAGCAACCGCTTCCATTATAAGGTGTACCCTGATGCTCAGTGTCGCGCATATCGTAACCTGATTCCACACCGCCCATAAACACACTCAAAAATGGTACGGGCAGCTCGCTTACCGCTATTGATGCGCCGTTTGCGGCATCACACATTTGGTTTACATAATCCTCGCAAGCGTTATAGAAAATTTCTCTTATGTTTTCTAATTTTTCGCGTGGATTTAAGGGAGCGGTTTTGCTGATTTCCTTGCCTGTAATCATAGATTTACCATCATTAAGGCAAAGCTCTAAAATTTTGGGCAAATTAAGCCAGCTGTTGGTGGTGTTGGCATTGTCCTTACCCATAATAAGCGGTTCTTGACAACCTGCAACCGAGTAATCAGCAAGGTCACAGATTTCAACATTATGTGCTTTAAGAATTGCAAAGACAGAATCATCATTGAAAAGAGACGGAGTTAAAACACCGGGGGAGAAGAAAAATCTACCCAACTCCTCGTAAAGCTTATCTGGTGAGTTTTTATGTAATTTTACCGATAAAATCGGTTGCGGTAAATTCATATCATAGTATGCATCCATAAGCGCATAAGATGTTTCGTTGGTTAAATCGTTATCTTCGGTATCTTTACCCGAAACTATAAGGTTTTGTGAAATTGCCCAGCTTCTGTCACCAACATTAAAGAAAACAAGGAAGTGCTTAAGAAGTGCGGCTGCATCCTCGCGTGACATATTGTCCATTACTCTGTAAGGCTCGAAAATGCGGTCAGCATTACCAACGGAAAATGCAAACGGGTTTGGAGCCTGCTCTAAACACATAATTTCCCACAAAAGCATATAGCACTGAATTGCTTCAAATAAGGTTTCGCAAGGATTCATAGGTATTTTACGAAGCACCTTTTCGAGATGAAGCAGCTCGGATTTTCTTGTGTCACTTGCCGTTTCTGCTTGCTTTTTAGCAATATCCGCATAGCGGTTGCTTAAAATCACCGCACAGTTAAGCGCTAATTTTAATGCAAGGAAATTTTCTTTTTTGGTTTCATCAGTTTCGGTTTCTGCTTTTCTTTCAAGTTCATCTAAAATAGGCTTAATACCGTATTTCAAGGCAGGGCGAAAATCGGGGATAATATGACCTGTTACCTGCTCAATAAAGAAGGCAACCTCTTCAGTGAAATTCTCATATTGGGAATACATTGCGGTGAGTTTTTTAACATAAGCTGAATTTTTAGAAAATTC
>JAZTXU010000160.1:0-2884 GCA_045636565.1 Acutalibacteraceae bacterium | reverse complement strand
CCCGCAACTATTTTACAAAACAAACAGTCAGACATTAAATTTTCCTCCTATATTTCTAATTCGTATCCGTCATACGAGGTTAAAAATCCGTGTTTTTCGGCAACCTTTGAAAAATCTTCATAAACACAGTTTTCACCGTTGTGGGAAAAATGGTTAAGAATAAACTTTGTGTTTTCATCTGCTAAGTTATATTCCATAAGCTTATCTCTGCACTTTATATTGTCACCCAAACACATATGACTATCGTAGGGGATTTTCATACTGGCGCCCTCGTTACAATCAAGAGAAACAGCGTCAAAACAAATACCGCTGTTTTTTAGATATTTCCAAGTTTCAGCAAGAAAGATACCAGTATCGTGAGCGTAAAGGAAAGCTTTATTTTCCTTTTGGATTATGTAAATGTAAGGATTTTTTGTGCCGTGTAAAGCCTTTAAGGGAGTTACGGTATAATCACCTATTTTATAGGATTTAAAGGGCGCAAATACTTCACAATTCAATAAACCTTTTGCAACTTTTTCGCTTAAAGGCTTTTTAATATCTTCACTTCCGTAAACAGTAAGCCCGTGCCAATTTTTTGGCGGGTGGGAAAAACCGTTTTTAAGCCAAGATAAATCATCGGGGAAAAAATGATCCTGGTGGATATGAGTTATAAGGCAGTGTTTAATATCAAGCAGATTAATATTATTTTGCACAAGATGAAAATATGTATCACACGGAAAATCAATAAGCATATCGTCATCAATTAAGGTTTGTGACCTTGTGCGAATATTTCTGCCACCTAATTCAGTTGCCTTTCTGCACATCTCGCAATCACAAAACATTGCGGGGAAGGCTTCTGCAGCAGCGGTCCCCAAAAATTTTATTTTCATGTTGTTCCCTCTATTTAAGCATAGCTTCTACAATTGAAATAACAGCAGCTAAAGCATCATCAACTTTAGCGATTTCTTTACCGCCTGCCATTGCATTGTCAGGCTTACCGCCGCCGTTACCGCCTGCAAGCTTTGCTACCTCGCGCACAATATTACCTGCGTGAGCGCCGGCACTAATAGCATCCTTACCACAAGCTGCAGTAAATGTTAATTTTTCGCCGTTTACAGCAGCAAAAACTGCTACCATATCATTGTTTTCAGCCTTAACAGTATCACACATCTTGCGAAGCTCATCGGGTGCGGTGTTATCTAATCTTGCGGTTACAACCTTTATATCCTTAACTTGAGTAGCACCGTTTAATATATCATTAACCTTAGAGCCTGCAAGCTTTGCTTCTGCCTTTTCGAGAGCTTGTTTTACTTCTTTAAGCTCATTCATAACAGCTGCCGCACGCTTTGCTATTTCAGCTGAATTTTGAGCTTTAAGATTTTCTGCAGTTTCATTTGCTAATTTCTTGGTTTCTTTAATAACAGCCATTACATTAGCACCGGTTACAGCTTCGATTCTTCTGACACCTGCGGCAACGCTTGACTCGGAAAGAATATGGAAAAGACCGATTTTAGCCGCATTATCAACATGGGTACCACCGCAAAGCTCAATAGATTTATCTCCTGCGGCAACAACGCGAACTACATCGCCATATTTTTCACCGAAAAGTGCCATTGCGCCGAGCTTTTTAGCTTCAGCAATAGGCATTTCTTTATTTTCAACATCAATTCCCGAAAGAATAACACAGTTTACAAAATCTTCAACCTTTTCAAGTTCTTCTGCGGTTAAAGCAGAGAAGTGTGTAAAGTCGAATCTGACTGACTTTTCGTTTACAAGCTGACCTGCCTGCTCAACATGGGTGCCGAGTACACTTCTTAAAGCTGCCTGCAAGAGGTGAGCCGCAGTATGATTTCTGCGGATAGCACTTCTTCTATCGGTATCAATGGAAACTGAAACAGAATCACCAACAGAAAGACTGCCCTTTATAATCTTACCGCTATGGGTGAAAATACCGTCTACGGTCTTTTTAGTGTCTGTAACACGGAATTCAAATGAGTCTGCAGAAATAATACCGGTATCGCCAACTTGTCCACCGCTTTCGGCATAGCAAACAGTTTTATTGAGCACGATAATAGCTGAATTACCTTCGCTAACAGCACCTGAATGTTCACCCTCGCAAACGATGTCAAGCACAGTAGCTTCACATTCGTTTTCAGTATAACCTAAAAATTCGGTTGCAGGAATATTCTCAAATGCAATTCCGTCGCTCTTCCAGCTTTCGCCATCAGAAGCCTTGCGGGCATTACGAGCCTTTTCGCGTTGCTCGTTCATACATTCTTTGAATTTTTCCTCATCAAGGGTCATACCTTTTTCGGCTAAAATATCCTTAGTAAGGTCAACGGGGAATCCGTAAGTATCATAAAGCTTGAATGCATCCTCACCTGAGAGCATACCACCGTCTTTAGTGAGTTCATTTAGCATTGCAAGACCTTGGTCAATAGTTTTATTGAAAGAAGCTTCTTCGTTGGTAATAACTTTTGTAATGAGTTCCTTCTTTTCAATAAGTTCAGGATATCCTGACTTGTTTTCATTTATAACAACATCACAAAGCTCCATAAAGAATGGACGGTTAATACCAATTAATTTACCGTGACGAACTGCTCTTCTTATAATTCGGCGAAGCACATAGCCTCTGCCTTCGTTAGAGGGGATAATACCATCACTAATCATAAAGGTAGATGCTCTTGCATGGTCGGTAATAGCGCGAATAGAAATATCGGTAGCAGTATCCTTTCCATATTCTTTACCTGAAATTTCACATACAGTATCAAGAATATTACGGATAGTGTCAACCTCAAACATATTGTCAACCCCTTGCATAATGCAAGCGAGTCTTTCAAGACCCATACCGGTATCTATGTTTTTATTTTCAAGCTCGGTATATGTACCGTCACCCATATTATTG
>JAZTXU010000159.1:0-13739 GCA_045636565.1 Acutalibacteraceae bacterium | reverse complement strand
TGGTTTTTATTGCTAATACTGAAATCACAAGTATAAAAACACTAATAAGCACAATAATTATATATTTTAAATATAGCATTTATCATTCCTCCAATTTAAAATATGTTTTAAAAGCCTTTTAAATTACTTGAAATCACCTTGACTTTTAAATTGATATAAAATATAATTTCGATAAAAGCTTAACCTAAGGTTGTGTTATTAAAATGGATAACAAAAAAGTTGATAAAAAAGAATTTGTCCAATGGAAAGAAAAATGGCCTGACCCCACAGATTCCATTGCAAACATAATTTACGATACCGATATAGGCCCTGATTACGACGATACCGGTGTTGTGGTTATGCTTCATAACTATGCAAATATGGGAAAAGTAAATATACTCGGTATGTTGTGCTGCGTTTCCGCCCCTTTTGGAGCGCCTTACCTTAGTTTACTTAATAAATATTACGGAAGACCTGATATCCCCATCGGAACATTAAAATCAAAAGATAATATTCTTCCCACCTGCAGAGGAGTTAATTTTACAATTAATCAATTTTCAGAATACGAATCCGATATTATTGATGGTCTGCACGCAAGGGACGCCACTTCGGTTTACAGAGAATTGCTATCATCACAACCTGATAAAAGCGTAACCATTCTAGCTACAGGAATGCTCAGCAATCTTTGTGATTTGCTGAAATCAGAACCGGACAAATACAGTAATTTATTTGGCACAGAGCTTGTAAAGCAAAAGGTTAAGTTGGTATCAGTAATGGGTGGTGCATGGCCCGATTCTTCAAACGGCGGAGAATTTAATTTTGTTAATGATATTGAAGCTGCAGAATATGTTATAGATAACTGGCCCACACCGATTGTGTTTTCAGGCTATGAAATTGGTTTCCGGGTGAAAACCGGAAACAGATTAAACGAAACCGAGTCGGACTGTCCGCTCAGAAACGGTTACCACCCCGATATGAGCAGTTGGGATTTAACCTCCGCTATGTATGCAGTTGAAGGTCTTGGCGAATTTTGGGATTTAGCCCGAGGGGATGCTTATATAGATGGTTTTGCAAATCATTTTGTATTAAACGAAACAACAGGTGCCAGAGCATATCTTATTGAAAAAGCGGAACCTACAAAGGTTGCTGAAAAACTCGAAAAATATCTTCTTACTCCTAAAAAAAATAACCCCACCGAAATTTCGGTAAAGGGTATTGACAGTAGCGAAGCCATACGTTGCGGTGAATGGAAAAAATACGCACCGCACACCTATTTCCATGGTGGCTCCACATTAAAAAGCATAATCCCAAATTCATCGCTTGAAGTCGAATTTAATGGTAGTGGAATAGACGTTTACGGCGGTATTTCCCCACAGAATGGAAAGATCTCAATTTGCATTGACAGTATGCCGGCAGTAATCGTGGATTCCCATTCAGAAATAACGATTGATACAGTCTGTTTATATTCAAATCACTCGCTCGAAAAAGCGGAACATTCAATAAAAATCACTGTTTTAAATGATAAAAATGAGTTTTCAGAAAACATCGGTGCCACTATTGACTTTTTCAAAATTTTAAATTGCGATTAACAAAAAATGCTATCTCACGATTTTGTAAGATAGCATTTTTATTTTAGTTAATATCATTCAAATCAATAACAAACAGCTCTGCACCGCGGCGAATCCAACTGTTTACATTCTTTGTGGCAATCACATAAAGCTTGCCGTCACTTTCAATAGCACAAGGATAATGGCAACCCTCCACACCCTTTAAAGTAGGATTATTGTTATTAGAAGCATCAAAAATTGTCAGCTTTCTATCAAACAACATTTCCCCCTTTTTAGAGAAATAAATTTCAAGTTTAGTTCGTTGCCAGTTTTCGGTATTAGCTATTATGTAATTCTCACCGCTTTTAAGTGTTCCGCAATACATTTTAGAAGAAACAAGAGGTATATCGTGAGCGGTGGCGTCACTCCAAGTTTCACCGAAATCCTTTGAAATATACACAAGCGGTACAACGCGTTCATCATTTCGGCTGAACATATAAAGCGTATCGTTGCAACAAATAACCGATATTTCAGGATGAACAAGCTTTTCACCGTCGGGCAAATCGCCGTTTGGAGCAATTTTCACAAGTCGCCACTCGGCATCCACCTTTCCGCTATCGGAAATAAGCACCGCGGGAGTGTTCGGGAATCCGTCAAGCTCGGCAATTCTGCCCGGAAGCATCAGCTTTCCGTTTGGTAAGGTAACCGCGTTTGTATTTAACTTAAAGGGTATCGGTCTTGACCATAAAAACTCAAACTTATCGGTTTCTTCGTTTAATACATATAAATCTAAAGAATGAATAAGATCAGCGCCTACCATTTGGTTCATTAGCATATAAAGCTTATCATCACAAATAGCGTATACGGGCGGACAATAAAGAATCTTGCCTGATTTATCATCAGCTATAATCTGCATCTCAGTCCAGCTTTTACCGCCGTCATAAGACCGTCTTTCGCAAATAGGAGTATATCCTTCAAGCTCAAACTGGGTGTTATTATACCAAGAAGCATAAAGCACACCCTTATACTCTATTATTGCCGCTTCGTGTAAAAACGAAAAGGTTTCGTTTGGGTCGAAAACCGAATGATTTTCTATATTTGCACCTTTAATTTCGGTAAAGCCGCCGTTTAAAAATTCAACTGATTCCATCATTTTTGCAAGCTTTATATCATCCTCAGAATAAAAGCTGTGAAGAAAAATATCCATAACTTTCTCCTATTTGAAAACGCGTTTTATTGCTTCAAGATAGCCATATCCGTAAACATTATCGGGTAGTAAATAGCTTGTCTCTGTCCACTCATTCCAACTGTTAATGGTAATAAGCGAAACATCGGTTTTATCAGCAAATGCTTTTGCCTTTCTCAAAGCCATTTCAAAGTTTTCAGGAGTGTTATTTGTAGTTACACTGCTTCTAAGATTTTTATAACGAGGGTTATTATCCCAACCTATTGAAACATGAGGGAAATAAGGAATTTTATACTCTTTTCTCACATTTTCCCATTCGTTTTCGGCATCCTTTAAAATTTCCATATAATCTCTGTTCATATCAGAGAAATGTGCAAACTGATAATGAGTAAGTGAACTGAATCCTAACTTATCCATAAGCTCTGCACCCGTTTCAAGCACGTTACCGTCAACACCGGATAAATTCACCTGATTTGCATTCCAGCGAACAAACTGAAAATGAACTCCGTTTAAACCATAATTTTTAGCTTCATTATCGAGCCATTTCATAGCCTTAATAGTTTCTTCGGCTCCGCCGAGACCCATAACAAAATTATAAAGCTCATAAATGCTTACAACGGGTTTACCGTCAATCTTATAATAATTTTCTTTGGTGAAATACTGTGTAAGCCATCTTTTACCTATAATTTCAAACTGCTTGCGGTCAACCGCGCCATTCCAAATAACTGTATCAAGTTCATCTGAATGGCGTTTATCCCAAGTATAATTAGCGTTGTGGTTTGCCCACATTATGTAAAACTTCATATCGTTACAGTTTGAAGCCTTTAAGAAACCATCGTTAAGGCAATTTTCAAGGAAAGGGCGATTATCATACCAATACCAATCGTAAATAAACACATTAACGCCGTGCTCTGTTGCTATTTTGATATGTTCTTCCATAACCTTAGGGTCGGCTTCGTTTGTGTAACCTAAAAGGGGTTTTCTGTCCCACTCATAGTCACCGTTTTTAATACAGGTGTTTTTCACAGTCTGCCATTCGCCGTTTCCCTCTTCCCAGAATATACGGGTTCTGGGTTCATCGCCTGTGTATGCCGGCCAAATATAGGCTGCAACATCGTATTTTTTCATTAAAAATCCTCCTAATCGTGTAAATACAGTATTCTTGAATTTCTGTGTTTATAAACATTAAGCGCAAGACCTATGCCTAAAAATAAACAAAATAGTGATGTTCCGCCCGAACTAAAAAACGGTAAGGTTACACCGATTACGGGTAAAACCGAGGTACACATACCAATATTTATTACCGCTTGAGCAAAAACCATTGCAAAAATACCAACGCAGATAAACTTACCTCCGTCATTAATACATATGCGAGCCACCCTTATACAACGAAGGCAGATAGCCGCTAATAACAACAGCACTATAAGGCAACCGATAAATCCAAACTCTTCGCCTATACTCACAAATATAAAGTCATTATGGCTTTCGGGAACGCCACCTGCTTGGGTTAAATCTCCCTTTAAAAAGCCTTGGCCGAACACACCGCCGTTAGCGAGTGCCATACTTCCACGCCATTGCTGATAATGAATACCCTGTATATCTTTTTCAACCGAGAAAAGGGTTGCAATTCGATTTCGGTGAGCCTCACTTAAAACAAATAAATAAAAGAACGGCGATGCCACAAGCACCGATGTGATACCAAAAACAAATAGTTTCCATGAAACACCTGCCGCCCACATCATACATATTGTAATAACTGCGAATACAATAGCAGTTCCCCAGTCACCCTGTAAGAATATAAGACCGACGGGGAAAAAGCCGTGAATAACAATTAAAAGCAAATTTTTAAATTTATTAATGTTCGGTTTTACTTTTTTTAAGTGAGCGCTAAATGTAACTATGAAGCAAACCTTCATAAGTTCGGAAGGCTGGAATGCGGTTACACCAAGGTCTAACCACGCTCGGTCATCAGTGCCTTCGGGAGCATAACCTATAAAAAAGGTAAGTATTACAGGTATTAGTCCCAACAAGGCTACAAGATACCACTTTTTAAACAGTTTTTCATAATCATATGAAGAAATTAGCAAAGCAACAAAAAGACCTAAAATAAGGCAGAAACCCTGCACAATTATAGGTCTTATATTTCCCATGTAGTAGGTACTCGAAAAAACAGCAACGCAACCGTATGAGGTTGCCATTAAACAAAGGATAAGCATAAGCTTGTCCGTCTCACGAAAAAAGTCAGCCAATTTGCCCAATAAATATCTCACAAGACAACCTCCTCTCAAAAGTTACCTATATATTATATTTTATTTTTATAAAATATGCAAGTAACACTTTAAAAATTAAATGAAATGTGTTAAAATATATACGAAACTCAGAAAAGAAGGTTTTTTATGGAAATTTATATTTCAAAAAGCCCCCTTGAAACCGAAAAAATTGCTGAAAATTTATCAGTAACACTTAAAGGTTCAGAGGTAATCGCTTTCAGAGGGGATTTAGGAGCAGGCAAAACCTGTTTCACACGTGGGTTAGCAAGAGGTTTAGGATTTGAAGGCACTGTAAATTCCCCAACCTTTGCGCTTATTAACGAATATTTCGGTGGCAGACTTCCGCTTTGCCATTTTGATATGTACCGTATTTCTTCGTGGGATGAGTTATACTCATCTGGTTATTTTGAATATCTTGATTCCGGTGCGGTTATTGCGGCTGAATGGAGCGAGAATATTGAAAACGCATTGCCTCACAATACGATATATGTTGAAATTGAAAAACTGAGTGAAAACGAGCGCAAAATCAAAGTTTTTACAAAAGAGGATTTAGAAAATATATGAAAATTTTAGCAATAGAATGTTCGGCAACCCCCTGCTCTGCCGCCATTATTGAAAACGGAAGAGTTTTAGCGTCTGATTTTGTGAATGTGGGTCTTACCCATTCACAGATTTTAATGCCAATGGCAGAAAAGGTTGCAAGTGAAGCTGATATCACTTTAAGAGAGATTGACGGTTTTGCCGTAAGTTCCGGTCCCGGCTCGTTTACGGGTATCAGAATCGGTATCAGCGCAATAAAAGGTTTGGCGGCACCCGAAAAAAAGCCTTGTGTTACGGTTTCTACCCTGCTTTCGATGGCATATAATTACATAGATACCGATTGTATTGTCTGTGCGGTTATGGATGCCCGTTGCAATCAGGTTTACAATGCGGTTTTTGATATTGAAAAGGGTGTAATCACCCGCATTTGTGAGGACAGAGCACTTTTATGTGAAGAACTCAAAGAAGAAATTAAAGAAATATCCCAAAACACCAGAAAAAACATTATAATTGTTGGTGACGGAACAAAAGTCTTTTACCCTTATGTTGAAGATTTTGAAAATGTGTGCGAACCCGAAGAAAACCGCCGTTTTCAAAATGCCGTAAGCGTAGCAAAAGCTTGCGAAAATCTGTTTAAAAACGGTGAAACCCACTCTCCCGAGGAAATTTTACCCGTTTATTTAAGACTGCCACAAGCAGAAAGAGAATTGAAATTAAAAAAGGAGAAAGAACTATGAAAATTGCAATCGGATGTGACCACGGCGGACTTGAACACAAAAACGCCATTGTAGAACATTTAAAGGAAAACGGTTTTGAAGTAACTGATTTCGGCATATACGAACAGAAACCGGTTGATTACCCCGAAATTGCCTTAAAAGTTTGCAAAGCCATTGTATCAGGAGAATGTGAACGCGGAATTTTGGTTTGCGGCACCGGTATTGGAATGTCAATTGCCGCAAACAAGGTTGACGGTATTCGCGCTGCCGCTTGCAGTGAGCATTTCTCTGCTAAATTTACAAGACTTCACAATAATTCAAATGTGCTTTGCCTTGGCGGCAGAGTTATCGGTGTAGGCACCGCAATTGAACTTGCCGATTTATTTGTAAACACCGAATTTGAGGGTGGCCGCCATCAACTGAGAGTTGATAAAATTATGGCAATTGAAGAAAACGGCGGAAAATAAACATAATTTTTTTGGAGGTAAATGTTATGAAAAAATTTTTAGCAATAATACTTTCAATTATCTTTTCTTTTCAATTAGCAGGTTGCTCAAAATCCGAGAATGAGAAAAAGCCGGAACCTAACCCCGCCTCGGATTTTGAATACACAGTAGGCAGTAAAGGCGCTACAATAACTGACTATATTGGTAAGAGCAAAACAGCAGTTATACCGGAGGAAATTGAAGGTAAACCTGTTTTAGTTATCGCCGCTTGTAAAAACGAAGTTCTTGAAAGTGTAACTATACCCTCAACCGTAAAAATGATACAAATTAATGCTTTTTCAGGTTGTACCACTTTAAAAGAAGTGAATTTTGGTGATTCACTGGAAATAATTGATGTTGATGCTTTTCGCGGTTGTACTTCCCTTACCGAAGTTAAATTGCCAAAAAGTCTCAAATCAATAGAAGGTTCTGCTTTTAAAGATTGTACTTCACTTAAAAAGGTTTTCATTCCTAAAAGCGTTGAAGATTTAAGTATGGAAACATTTTTTAATTGCCCCATTGAAAAATTAGAACTTGAAGATGGAATTAAAAAATTCGGCGGTTATGCAGCCTTCTGGGGAGCAACATTCAAAGAATTAACCATACCTTCAAGTGTTGAAGAAATCGGTGAATATTCATTCCATAACAATTTAGAAAAGGTATATTTTGAGGGTGATGCTCCAAAAACAGGTAAACAACCTTTTGGTACAAAAGCCACCATTTACTATAAAAAAGGTAGCAAAGGTTGGGACAATACTGAACTCAAAGAACAGTACAAATTATCTGCTTATTAATTTAAAATATCAAATTTAAAGTGTTCCTTGCCTGATACAAAATCATATATCAATATAAAAACGGAAGAAGTCAGATTTAAACTTCTTCCGTTTTTTGTTATTATTCAATTCTCTTAAAAATTAAAATGATTTAATATAATCCTCAATATCAACCACTTTGCCTGTAAGTCTTGATTTTTCTGCTGCAAATGTTATTAAATGGTTATAGCAGGATTCCTCAATATCGGGAACAGATTTTCCTTTGTATTCCCCTATCATATATCCGTATAGGGTTTCGATAATTCCCTCATCACCGCCACCATGACCGCCTGTAACACCATCAACACCGTGGTAATCAATTTGTTCTGTGGTATCGTTAATAAAATCGTGAACCGTAATGGGCTCGTTACCGTCAATAGCGGCGGTAATTTCACCTTGTGTGCCGAATATATGTATATGTCTTCCACCCTTGTTAAAAGCGTTCATACTGAATGTGATTGTAACATCATCCTCAAATAGCATATTAACGGTTTGATGGTCAACAACATCGTTATCACATTTATAAACACACTTGCCGTACTGGGTTTCGCGAATTGCTCGCTCAACATCCTCGTCGGTGGGATCAAACAATCTTGTGGCGGTAGTTCTGAACCAATCGGCATACGGGCCCTTGTTTTCAAGATAAAGCTTTACCGAATTAAAACGGCAGGTTTCCCCATGGGGGCAACCCTCAATGCAATATTCGGTGGCACCCTCGGGAGCGTTTTCTCTTTTAAAATAAGAAAGTTTACCGAAAGACTGAACGCTCTTGCACTTCTTTCCTAACAACCACTGCAATATATCAAAATCGTGACAGGTTTTCTGAAGCAACATATTAGAACTTCTGCCTTCATTTCCCCAGTTACCTCTTACAAAACTGTGAGATTGATGAATATTACCCACACATTCCTCGTGATTGATGGACATTACCTCGCCGATTTTACCCGAATCAATAATATCCTTTAAATGATTGAAAACGGGAGTGTATCTCAAAACGGTACAAATAACAACCTTAACACCATTTTTAATTGCCGCATTCTTAAGGGCAACACACTCCTCGGGTGTGGGTGTTATAGGTTTTTCAAGTAATAAATCATACTTTAACTCAATTGCTTTCATAGCAGGCGCAAAATGATCACGGTCCATTGTAGCAACAAGTGCTATATCCGCAATTTTGCCAAGTTCAAACAAAGGAGCAAAGTCCTCAAAGCACATATTATCCGGAATATTATGTAATTCCTTAACGTGATTACGGCGAGTTTCAATAGGCTCAGCCACAGCCACAACCTCAAATTTTTCAGGATTACGACTCATAATATCGGTATAAGTAATGCCTCTGTTTCCGGCTCCAATTAAAACAACCTTTAACTTTTTCATAAAAAGCTCCTTTACAAATAAAAGTTTCTGTGTATAATTATACATATAAAAAAAACATAAATATATACTAAAATCGGTCATAAATTTATGATTTTGGGTCAAACAGGTGATGATATGATAATAAAATCAGTTAAGGTTGAAGAAAAAATCAAAATAGAGCGTATTTTTTCGGTATTTGAAGCAAACTTTCCGAACAAATTCAATTTCTCGGGTGAATCGCACAATTTCTGGGAATGTGTATATATAGCCAATGGCTCCGCCTGTGTTTCTGCCGATTGCAGAGTTTATAATTTAAGCGAGGGCGAAATAATTTTCCACAAGCCCCTCGAAATGCATAAATTTTTTATAGATTCGAAATTGGGAGCCAAACTTTATATTTTTTCTTTTGCGGCCACAGGAGAACTAACAGAAAAAATTTCCGATTTAGTCTGCCCCGCAAGTTCTTACCAAAAGCAGATATTAGAACTTTTATTTTCATATCTGAACCATGAAAACGAAAAATTCAGCCAAATTAACGGAATAGATAATGACATTTACACTCGCCTTTTCCGCCTTGTGAAAAATCCCGTTACCGCACAAATGGTATCTTCATATATATGCCAACTGATTTTGTCGGTTTCGCAAAACAATACCCAGTCAACACCCATCACAGAATATGATACTGAAATTTTCAAAAACGCCGTTGAAATTATGAACGATAATCTTAACACTGCAATTTCTGTTTCTCAGTTATCGCAATTATTAAACACAAGTGAATCAACTTTAAAACGTATATTTAAAAAATATGCCGATGTCAGCATTCACCGATATTTCCTTATGATGAAAATTCAAAAAGCCATACATCTGTTGGAAAATGGTGTGAGTGTTTTTGAGGCTTCGGAAAGATTAGGGTTTAGCAGTCAAGCATATTTTTCAGTATGTTTTAAACGCGAAACGGGCAAAAATCCGTCAGAAATTCATCATTAGAGCTTCGCTGTACCATTATAATTTATTGATATTTTCAATAAAATCACTCGGGCTCACGCCTGTTTCATTTTTAAAAGTCCGACTAAATGAATAGACACTTGAAAAGCCTAAAATTTCACTAACCTTTGTAACAGAAATTTTCGCTTTCAGCAATTCACACGCCTTTTGCATACGTTTTTGGTTTCGGTATTCAATTATTGATACACCAAAACGTTTTTTGAATTTCCTATCCAAATAAAACTTTGAATATGAAAACTGCTTTTCAAAATCATCCAAGGACATACTAAGCCCCTGCCCTGCATCTATATAATCCTTCACCTGATGAAAAACAGTGTATTTTTCTGTGTTCTGCTCAGAGAAAAAATCGGGAAAATTATCAGATATAAGCATCGAAATGATTTCCGTTAGCCTTGCTTTATACTGTAATCCTTTAGCGTTATTTTGCGAATTGACAATACTGTAAAAAAGTTCAAACACCTTTTCTTTATTCGAAAAAACCACAAACGGCGTTTTAGAATATTCCTCAAATATATCCTTGGTTATAAGCTTTTTTTCTTCCGCGCTCAATTCATTCATATCCTTATAACTTACAGAAGTTTTTTCACTGTTTAAGTTATAAACCATATCAAAGTGGATATGCGGCTGATAGACAGGCTCGCTTCCGCATATAAATTCATGCGAAATACCGGGGCGTATAAATATAAACTGCCCCGGATTGCAAGTATATTTTTTGCCCGCATAATAAAAATAAAGTTTACCCTTTTCAATATAAATCAGTTCATAATCATAAATAATTCTCTGCTTTATAAAGAAGTTTTCGGGCAAAATTGAATGCATTGCAACCCTGATATACGGATTTATCAAATTAAAGCTTATCATAACAACCTCCGCAAGAAATGTTAAATACAAAAGCAAAATTCACTATTTAAATATTACCATTTTTGTGATATAATATCAACATAAAAATTTAGGAGGTCAAAAAATGTTAAGTAATTTAACCACTAAAAAGAATATCCGTACATTTTCAGTTTCCCCCGAAAACCCCACAGGTGAAAAAGGCAAAGGTGGTATGGCCGATTTAGATACAGGCACAGCAGCTTATGCCGCAAGAGAATTAGGTCAAGGTTGGAAGGTAAATCCTTACATTAAAATGGAAGGCAACAGCACCGCTGTTTTAGCCGATATTAAGGGTCAGGGCGCTATCAAGCACATCTGGATTACAGATGGTGCCCCACGTGGCAGAGTGCTTATTATCCGCATTTATTTTGATGGTGCTGAAAAGCCTGCTGTTGAAGCTCCGCTTTCTGATTTTTTCTGCAACGCAGATTACAATGAATACCGTCAACTTTCAAGCCTTGCAATGTGCGTAAACCCCGGCAAAGCTTTAAATTGCTACTTTGAAATGCCTTATTTCAAATCTTTTAGAATTGAACTTGAAAATTTAAGTGATAAAACTTTCTCGGTTTACTATCAAATTGACTGCGAAGAAAAGGAAATCAGTCCTGACAGTCTTTACTTCCACGCACAGTTCAGAAGGGTTAATCCTCTTAAATATATGGAACCTTACACCATTCTTGATAATATCAAAGGAAAGGGACACTATGTTGGTACATATATGAACTGGGGTGTTAAATCTAATGATTGGTGGGGCGAAGGCGAAATTAAGTTCTATCTTGATGGCGATACCGATTTCCCCACAATCTGCGGAACCGGTACCGAGGACTATTTCTGCGGAGCATATAACTTCGACGTTAAGGGGGTCTACACTGAATTTACCACACCTTATGCCGGTCTTTTCAAGGTAAGTTCTACCGATCAACTCTACCGCCCTCAGAAATACTTTAATTTATACCGTTGGCACATTACTGACCCTATCTACTTTGAAAAGGATCTGAAAGTAACTATTCAGGCTCTCGGTTGGAGAAGCGAAGGAAGATATCTCCCCTTGCAGGATGATATTTCTTCTGTTGCATATTGGTATTCAGACAATTTGGATGATGACTACCCCGCTCTTCCCGATGCAAATGGACTTGAAATAATTTAATTTAAATAAAAATCCCACATTATAAACCCTTTTTTTGAAATTTTTCAAAAAAAGGGTTGACTTTTTTATTCAAAAAACATATAATGCACGCGAACAAAAGTTACAAAATTATAATACAAGTAAATAATACAATTATTGAATTTGTCCAAATTTTGTGACTAAAAAAATTCCGAAAGGATAAATGAATTTTATGGAATGGTTAAGACTTAGTAAAAACACAGAAGGTCCTCGTTATTTTGAGACCGAATCAGGCAAACCGATGAACCTTTTTGGTATGGCACGTTGTCAGGGATGTTGCGGTACCGAAACCGAACTTCACGGTGATGCAGGCGATGTTGCAGCACATTTTAAAAATTTAAAGTGCAACATTATTCGTCTTGCAGTTCATGTGTTTGGTGACACCAACGAACGCGGAGATCTTCCCTCAGAAGACTTAATCGAACTTTGCGGCGGTTACAATGAAGAAGGTATCAACAAGTTTATTGATAAATATGTTGACCCCGAGGTTCAGTTAATCAAAAAGCAAGGTATGTATATCCAGCTTGATTTACACGATTACCCTCAAGGCAGAGTTGATGATGATGAAGCAATCATTAAATTTGCAACCGATCGTTATATTCCCATCTGGCGCGAATTTGCAAAGCGTTATAAGGATGAACCTCAGATTGCAGTTTATGAAATCTGGAATGAACCATATCCTGCCGACTGTGTGACTGCTTTGAAGGATAGTCCTGAATGGGTAGCTTTAATCAGAAAATTCTATATAGAAGCAGTTAAATCAATCCGTGAAATTGACCAACGCCACGTTATTATGGCAAGTGATTATAATGCAGGTTGGGGCAAGGCTTGGGAAATTTGCTGGAAGGAAATCGGAAATGATATTGACGAGTACAACAACACTTGTTTCAGTATTCACGTTGGCAAAAAGCAACTTGATGATGAGCATCCCGATTATTGCGAATGGCTCGAAAAGACCCCTGCCGAAAATAATGTTTGTTTCTATATGGGTGAAGTTGAAACCGAACCCGGTATCCAGAGTGTTAAGGGTATTGGCAGCCTTATGGAACTTATTATGAAAACTGCTGATACTCACCATTACCCCACTGTTTTGTGGAGACCTCACGGTGACGAAGTGAACTATGTTAAATATTGGCGTGAAGATGTTGAAAAATTCACCGCAGGCACAATAGATTTTTAATTGAAATATAAAATTCGTTTAATATGGAGGGTTCTTATGAAAAAAGCAATAACGATGTTTTTAATGGTGATAATATGTTTTTCCACATTATTAATTCCCACCACATCAAGTATTACTGCATCTGCCAAGGCAAGTTCAGGTGTTAAAGAAGGCTATGTGAACGAAGATAAATGGCTGAGCCTCAGCAAAAACACCAAGGGTGCCCGCTATTTTGTTGATTCAAAGGGTAAGCCCGTTCGCCTTTTTGGTCAGGCAAGAGTTCAGGGTTTTGCATCACATGAAGATTTATTATTCTCCGATGTTACGAATAAAGATGCGACTTTGGAATTTTATGCAAATTACGGTTGTAATTTCACTCGTTTGGCCATTAAGGATCCTTCTTATATATCTAGTGGAAAGAAGCCCACTTCTGCACAGATTCAAGAATTTATTACAAAAAATGTAGACCCGGATGTTCAGGCTATTATCAGGAACGGTTTGTATGTAATGCTTGATATACATATGTACGCTCCAATATCTAATACATCTTTAAGTGCAATGAAACAATATGCTATTGATTATTTCAGACCCTTAGCAGTTGAGCTTGCAAAGAGATATAAGGATGAGCCTATGGTTGCGG
>JAZTXU010000158.1:0-11263 GCA_045636565.1 Acutalibacteraceae bacterium | reverse complement strand
AACCTCATTCATCAAAAAATCATTCACCGCATCTGAGCCAATTACAACAAGATCGGAAACACCGTCATCGGTTTCGGTGATAGGAATCTCTTTACCGATAACTTTCTGATATAAATCACGAAAAGTTTCCGCCGCTTTGGTGTAAGCAATATGGCCTTGGTTAGGTTTTAAAATGGCAATAGACATAGTATGACCTCCCTTTCTATAATGATTTTAACTTAATGAAAGGCAGATAACAATATTAATTTCAATACAAGTTTTATGAATTTCAAAACAAATAATTGACAGAAGTAATCGATTTAACTATAATTTTATCTGGTGATGTTTATGTTTTTCGAAATAAACGATTTTGCGTTGAGTAATATTTCCGCATTTACTGTTTTGCGGGGAAATAGCGTAGGGCACTCCGCCGTGCGTCCATATCACGCCCTGTCTTTTCGCGTAAGCGGAGATGCGGCGTTCTCCTTCGGAGCCGATACCGTACAGGTCAGTAGCGGAGATATTATATTCGTTCCGGCTTATTGCCAATATCATATCACAACCGGCGCTGAGCAACTTTTTGTAATTCATTTTAATACAGACAGGCCGATTGGAGATAAAATTAAAAAATTTTCGCCAAAATCCACCGGAATATATCAGAAGTATTTTGAAGATATCACGAAGGCTTGGTCTATAAAGGAAGTTGGTTACGAGCATGAGGGTAAAAGCATTTTATATAAAATCATTATGAATATTGAACGGGAGCTTGAAAACCAAAAAACAGCGGATAATAGCAACGAAATTCAAAAAGCTCTGGGATACATTCACCAAAATTTTGCCCATCGAACCATTTCAATACAAGAGTTGGCGAAAAGCTGTTCGATGAGCGAGACCTATTTCCGAAAACTATTTGAAGAGCACTGTGGATGTTCTCCGCTTACTTATATCAATCAGTGCCGCTTGAATTACGCAATTGATCTTCTAAAAACAAAATACTATACTGTAGCCGAAGTGTCAGAAAAATGTGGTTTTTCCACTCCGTATTATTTCAGTAGTTTTGTAAAAAAGAAAACCGGACGCTCCCCGATTGAATTTATAAAAGAATAATGCAATTGTATAAATCTCCACGATTAACAAATAATAGTATCACGATTTGAAAATTTTGTGTAGGGGCTGGCGTCCCCGACAGCCCGCAAGGGTTTGCGAAAATCAACGGACAGTCGAGGTAGCGTAAGCGTGCGAGTCGGTAGTGTATGAATATCCGGTGGATATTCAGAGCCGACGAGGGACCAAACCGCAGTGAGACCGCCTGTCCCTACGAATGTGATAAAGGAAATCAGAAGAACAATGAGAATCCGAGAGGGCGGTCTCGGCTGCCGCCTCGGTCGGTGCTTACTTCTAGTAGGGGTGTCCACCGGACACCCGCACCCCGTCACATACAACATTGACACCTTCTGATAAGTTTTATTGGGGCATACATAGTGTTTTGAAACGATATAAAGAACAAGCGAGGTGAATTTCACCTCGCTTTTGCTCTGTATAAAGTGTTTTCATTAAATATAATTTGCGAATTCGCAATGCCATAAGAAAAGAAAAAATCAGTATTCCGCAGCTAAAAAGTAGTAAAAAGATTTTATTATTCTTTACAGTTCAATGCCCTCATCTTTGTACCATCCCGATTTTGCGTAATCGCCTTGGGAATCGTATAAATGGCGCAAAATTGCGGCAGATTCAAACATTGAATTTTTAATTGGAGAACTTTCCTCGTTCCACAAGCAGTTTGCGGCGTAGGGGAAGTTTTTCATAAAGCTTGGAAGATGATGCCAAGTTGTCAGCATAACACCCATCAAATTAAATTGTTTAGCATTTGCTGTTAAAGATCTAATGTTTTCAGGCTCATCCCACGGACAGAGAATCACATCAAAACCGCGGTCAAGAAAATGCTTTGTGGATGCATTTTCCTCGTTTTTGTAGAAGTATTCCCAGTCGGCAATAATAACACGGCGATCGAGCAAATCAAGTGCGAGCGAGGTGTTTTGATTATGTCCGTTAGCAACAGTAAGAAAAGAAGAACCCTCAAAGTCGTGAGCAGAAAGAAACTCATCATGCCATATAATAGGTCTTCTGCCGTGGGAACAGATATCCTCGGTCAATTCATTGATAAACTCGGCAAGCAATTCATGGGGAACACGCTTGCGACATTCGGGGCAGGTGGCAAATGAACCATAAGCTTCATCAAAACCAAGATGGAAATATTTGCCCTCGCCACACAATTCATAAAGCTCCTCGCGCATTTCGGATAATAACTTCTTGGTGTCAGGATTAGATAAACACCAAGTCCAACCATCCGGCTCATAAAGCAGAGAATATTTGAGATCCATACTCAATGGTGCGTGTCTGCCATATTCACCTCGTGAGTTGGATGCGTGTCCAAAGTGGTTAATCATGGGGATTACTTCCAAGTGATAACTATGGGCAAGGTCTACCAAAGATGTAATTTCTGCACGTGTGAAGCTATGCTCTTTATCCTGCCAAGCAAGGACGGGGAGGCATTTATAGGGATAAACACCCCAAAATTCCAGCACTATATGAGTAAGCTTGAGAAAGCCTGCCATGTGGATTGCTTTTTCAAGTGAGGCAAGATCCGAATCGGGGAACACACATAAATGTATACAGCGGAATGCCATTGCAGGATGGTCATTAACGGTTGTTTTTGCAATAAAAAACAACTCTTCATTAGCTTTTAAGCTTTTGGGAACAATCATCTGCATAAGTGTGCAGAAGCCATCAAGCAAGGATTTTTCATCTGCGGCGCATAGTGTAACGCCACCGTCATCAGAGCAAATAGAATATCCGGTTGCATTAATAGGCAGA
Source organism: Acutalibacteraceae bacterium (assembly GCA_045636565.1). Lineage (GTDB taxonomy): Bacteria > Bacillota > Clostridia > Oscillospirales > Acutalibacteraceae > UBA737. Next base: position 8,410 of record JAZTXU010000158.1, on the reverse strand, counting down.
GCTGTCGGCGGATTGTTTCCAAGTGTTGCGGTTAATGTACTAGAGTGGTTGAGCTGAATTATACTTGATGTAGAAATTTCCAAATTACCCATAGTACAGGTGAAACGATGCCACAACGCCCGCATGCGTTGTCCCACACTTTCGGCAATGGGAGAAGACAATAAAAGTGTCTGGGTTGCACCGAAAGTATAGCCGTGGGTTTCATCTTCACTTAGATTTACGGGTGTAGGATAGCAGTTTGGAAGATACATATCAGTTCTTCTCCTCAGTTTTTTTATTTGTAGTTTGGGGTTTCATATACTCGCCTTCGCGAATACCGGGGTAATGCTTGTCAAGATATTCTTCTCGATACGGATTTACGCCTAGTGACTCGGTTTCAGGGTTAAGAGGTAAAGACCAAGATTTCTTTTTATAATAAGGGTTTTTAAATGTCTGTTCAATACGACCTGATTTTTCCAAAACATCATTGCAAGCTCTTATACAACCTCTAGCACCGCAAATTGAAAAATATCCTGTATGTTCTATTATTTGGTTGTAATAGTCCATTACTGCGTGGCTGCCAGGTTTTCTACCCCATTTAGCGCCTGCAAGAGCATAAGTGAGTATGTAGGCTTCTTCTTCGGTCATTTGAGAATTGCGCACATCAAATGCCATATTAGGGAATTCTTTTTTCAAAAAAGGAGAACATTCATTGTTCATACCATGGTGCGATAATGTACATCTGCCCATTTGAACATCGCCAAACCAAATTTGTTTTTCACCGAAATCTACAGTAATTCGCTTTTCAGTGTCTTTAGGATCAGGAATGGCACCTCCCGGGCAGCTTCTGGTACATGCACCGCAGTGTAAGCATAATGTTCCTGTGTCTAAAATTGGATCAGGTTCAAGTTCGCAGTCGGTAAAAATTAGTCCCAAACGCACGCGAGGACCATATTTTTTTGTTAAAAACACTTTGGACCAGCCTATTTCGCCAAGTCCGCAGCCGGCAGCTATTACACGAATGCTGCAAACTACATCGGGTGGAACACCGTCGTCTCTAACAGGTTTTCTTGTTGTGCCGTTACCCTCAGGTACAGCGGGATAGTGAGCAACTGCCTCATATCCACAATCCTCAATAAAACAACTTAATTGGTATGTTTTAATAGGGCGGAAAAAAGAATTAAGTTTGTTATAGGTATAAAATGTGTAATTATGCCAATGGGTTCCTTCTTCTATTCCGCGATTAGCTCCTCGTGGTATTGGCATAGCAATGGCAATTACCGATTTCGCTTTTGGAAAGTAGGTTAATGGGCTCATAAGTTTAGGGGCATTCTTGAAACGCTCAATATTACCTATGGCAATGCAATCTATACCTAACTCTTTGGCTTTTGCTTTAATTATTTCAGAGGTCAGCTTCATGATTAGTGGCCTCTCTTTCCACTTTTTGAAAATGCGCCACCTAAAACATTTGCTCTCTCGTCTGATCGATCTATGCCTGTAACACTTGCGCCAATTTGCCATATATCACTTGTACGAAAAGCATTTTCAAATTTATTTGAAAGTTTATCTTTTTCTTCAAGATGACACATACAAGTGCGATTACAAAGAGCTGCAATTCTATCAGGGGCCGAATCAGCAGAGAAACGGTTAGCAACGGCTCCGTTTTCGCAAATTTTACATTTTGCGTAATCAATTTTACCTACTGTAAACTTTTTGCCGCATATTTCTATTTCTTCGGTTTCTTCTTTGCTTATAGCACCAAGAGGGCAAATATCTGCACATTTTCCACAATTGTCACAAACCTCTTCGGTTATAAGTGGAGTGCTTTCAAGTTCAGCATCTGTTAATATCATATGGAAACGTTGACGAGAACCGAATTCTTTGGAAAATACTATTCGGTTATAAGAAAGAGTACACAAACCGCAAGCTACTGCCGCATAATCAAAATCAGGATAAACATTAGGAGCAAGTCTATCTTCGGCAACAGGTACGCCTGACGGAGCAAGGTCACAAGGATTTGGGAAAATCGGTACAGCTTCAAAACCATTGCTTTCTATGAAGTTGGTCAGATTATAGGCGGAAAGTGCCAAAAACTCATCCTCTAACCAGTTTTTTCCAAATAAGGCATAGTCGCCAAAATTTGTACCTTCTTCAACTCCGCGTAAGGAACCTCTGCAAATTCGTTTACCTATTAAAATAACTGTTTTGGCTTCGGGGAAAATTGAAAAAGGATTTAGCCTTGGATCAACTCCATCGAAACGGGATTTGTCGGCAAAACCTATAAGGTCGATACCATCAGATTTTGCAAATTCTTCGATTTTAATTTTAAAATTGTTCATCTGTAACACCTCAGTTTTTTATTCAATTATATCTTGTGAATAAAAAATTCACAACCCCAAAAACAACATAAAAAGTGGACTTTTCAATATTGAAATTTGCGAAAAAAGCTGATATAATTACATAGAGGTGTATTATATGATTTATGAGTGTAAGAATCCCCCATTACGCATTGTAGGCGTAGAGTATATAAAATGGAAAGGCGAATCATATGAAATTGAGCCAAAGGATCATGCGGCACTAACCTTTAGAATTGACGGCATAGCAACTATAAAGGTAAATGGCAGAACATATTTAGTTAATAAAAACGATGTTTTATATTTACCGCAGGGTGTTAAGTATACTGCGATATATTCTGATACAGAAATGGTTGCAATACATTTTGAAACGGCTCAAAACGAAAAAACCCCCGAGGTATATTCCTTTGTAAACCCAGAACAAATTTATCAGGCGTTTTTAAATATTAATACTATTTGGAAAAATAAGGAACCCGGTTTTAAAGCTTATGCGATGGCGCAGTTGTTTGATATTTTGGGGAAATTATGCGAAAAAGAATTTGCGATAAAAATGCCCGAACATTTTATTAATGCGATAGAGTATATAAATGCTAATTTTGTCAATAGCGATCTTTCGGTAGAAAAAATTTGTAAAACTGCAGGTATAAACGCAACAACTTTGCGTATGCTTTTTAAAAAGCATTATCAAAAAACACCAATTGAATATATAACAAAACTAAGGTTGGAGTATGCAAGAAATTTAATTTCCTGCGGTATGCCAATAGAACAGGTGGCAGAAAAAAGCGGATTTAATGATTCGAAATATTTTGCAAGGGTTGTTAAAAAGTATTTTAATTGCACTCCCCGCAAACTTAAATTATATGGAAAGTAAGGATATAAAAGTAAATCCCAATAGTATAAATCTCCTTGTTTTACAGATACTAACAGTTAGGCTTTGTAAAGCAAGGAGATTATTATATATTATGAAAGCAACAGGCGACGTCGCGAGCGCACCCAGTGGGTGATGCAGCGAGCGTAAGGAAGCGCCGCGGTCAAAAGTTGTAGGCGCTCCAAGCCGACCACAACTTTTGGGCACCGCAAGAGGAAAAGTGAGAAGAATCGACGACCTGGGTCGTGTTGTTATCCCGAAAGAGATTCGCAGAACGATGAGGATTCGCGAGGGCGAACCGCAGGATAACTCATTGACACCAGAAGATAAATTTGCGATTGCGGTACATAGTATTTTGAAACGGTATAAAACACAAGCGAGGTGAATTTCACCTCGCTGTTTCTATGATTTATGGTTGTATAAGGGTGTAGCTTCCGCTGCGGAAAATATTCACCAAATCTGCGGAAGAATAGATGGGCTTGTCTGTAACTATACCGCCTTTTCCAACAGCGTCTTTTCCATGACAGTCCGAACCGGATGTCATCCTTTTTTCATAATGTTCTGCAAAGCTTTTTGCCATTTCGTTACGAAACATTTCAGTTCCTGCGTTATATGCTTCAATACCGAAAAGACGACTCGGGTCACATACTGTCATATTATTGCGAAAGGGGTGAGCTTGAACGATACAAGTGTAGTCAGGCAAGATATCTATAACTTCTTCAATATTTTTCATTCGATTCAGCAATGGTAGGGTGAAAAAATCTTTTTCCTCAAGCCCATATATAAGGTAGTCATTAATGGTGCCGTCTATACGTACTTCCGCTCCTAGCAGAACCGTAAAGCCTATTTTCTCGCCCTCACTGCGAGCCGAATAATAGCCTCTTAACCAACGCGAAATTATCTGTTGATGATTTTTGCGGTCAAGTTCATCCTTGAACCAATCAAAAAAAAGTGAAAAATAATGGTCAGTAATAACCATTCCACTATATCCTTTATCAGCGTATGCTTTTACAAGTTCCGCACCGCTCAAATTTGCAACTCTATCACATTCAGATGTGTGAGCATGTAGTTCATATTTATACATAAATTACTCTTTCCAACATTTTAATTTGTAATAAAGTATACCATAAAAAGTATGAAAAGTAAATATAATCGTATATACTTAAGCCTTTCGACAAGTTTTTCATAGCGATACATAGTGTGGTGGAGAGGTATAATAAATTAAGCGGAGTGATTTCACTCCGCTTTAAAAATAGAATCAATTTTTTCTTTATCGTATTCTAAAATCAAATCATTTAAATCGTGATAAATGTGTGAAATGTTTTCTGCTTTTTCAGCGCATAAGTCTGCTCCACGGTCATCGTATAAATGAAACAAAACATTATCATCCGAACAAACGAAATAAACAGAAGATGTTAAAAAGTGATTGCCACTACCTAAATCTGCCATTATGATTTCTTGCAATAATTTATCGGGGTTAAATCCATCCAATTTCCAACACAAAAATATATGGTTAAACTCTTCGCTATCTTCGGAAATTTTTTCAACTTTTGTTTCTTGGGGTTGCGATAAATCGGTTGTTGTTATTACAGTGTTTATAAAATCTTCGACGGAATCATTTTCGTATAAATAACCATCTATTACCAAAACATTCGGGACGTTTCTCAAAGAACAATAAATCTGTTTTGCCCTATCAAGACAAGCGGAAAGATATTCGGGATTAACAGTAAAACCTTCTTCGTTTTCTTCAAGATAAACTTCGTTACCATTATCGCCAATATTAAAACGAATAGCAACTTTTGAATTATAGAAAAGAGGATGTAACAAAGTTTGCATCCCAAAAGATTTAATTGCAGTTTCAAAAGTATTATAAAGATTCATGTAATCACCGCCTTTGATTCATTATAGCATATTTAATTTTAAATGTAAATTATTGCAGTATAAATTCCCACGAGTTACAAACAATAGTATCACGATTTGAAATTAAAGGAGATTTATATATGAAAGCCACTGGAATAGTTAGAAGAATCGACGACCTTGGTCATGTGGTTATACCGAAAGAGATTAGAAGGACTATGAGAATTCGCGAGGGGGACCCACTGGATAACTCATTGACACTTTTCGACAGGTTTTGCATTGCGATACATGGTGTGGTTAATAGGTATAAAGAAACGACGGAGTAAAATTCACTCCGCTATGTTTTCTATTAAATGATAATTAGTAATCTTTAGATTTTCCACATTTAGAACAAACCTTTTTAATAAAGCCCTTGAATTCATTGCCACAATGTTGACAGCGATTATTAGATATTGCCTCTCTGTTTTTGAAAAAATAATAATTTGTATTTAAGTCATAGTACCCGTAGGTTATACTTATCCAATTGCCACATATCCAATTAATTTGAAAAGTAAAGGTTTCATCCAAATCAAATAAAATTTTATTTTTCTCCATGAGGGTTCCCGTCGATTTATAACCATATTTTTTGAGCAGATTACTAATATATGCCCTTGAATCAATGCTGTTTATTTTATGAAAATCACTAATAATAGGTGTGTAATTTTTATTGGTAACAATAGGAGTAAGTTTGCCCACGCTAACCTCATCAACATATAATTTTCGTATTTTTTTCAAAAAAGCATTTATAAAGTCGGAATTTATTATATTGAACACATCGTTAGAATCAGTTATAAACCATAGTGTAATAGGTGATAATTTGCTTGAATATCTGCACTCGCCTAAACTAATATCGTAGAAATTTTCTTTAATACAATATTTTTCTAAGTAATTATATGTATAAGTGTTTTTTTGTTCTTTTAATAACACAACACCGTGTTTATATATTATATTTTTGAAAAAAGTTGAAAAAGGTTCACATTTATTTTTTGAATTCTCTAAAAATAGAGTATAAGCATTTCGGAAAAAATTGTTTTGGGGCACATAGAAATTACCATTAGTTAAAAATTCTTCGAAAGGTAATTTAAAAAGTCCCCACCATCCTTTCCATTCGTCGGGATACATTGTTGTAATATCTTCATATGCTTTTTTGGCTTTAACAAATTCTTTTAAAACAATAAATTTTTCTGCATTTTTTATTAAACGCTCTTTCTCTGCATCACCTTTGGTTATTTCTACAACGCCTTTAATTTCTTGAACTTTAATTCCAATTCTTTCCTTTGTGTGTTTTGTCCCACAAAAATCACAAATAGCAAAACTACCATCATCTGTCATTGTTAAATTACCACCACAAGCATCACAAGTTAGTGCCTTCATCTATGTGTCTCCTCTCAATATAATAGAAATCCAAGAATAGTAATTGCAAATTTAATATAACATAATTTGTTCGTAAAGTAAATAAAAAGTATAAATTTCTTTTAAATACAAATACTAACATCACGATTTGAATTTAAAGGAGATTTATATATGAAAGCCACTGGAATAGTTAGAAGAATCGACGACCTCGGTCGTGTGGTTATACCGAAAGAGATTAGGCGCACTATGAGAATCCGTGAGGGAGACCCGTTGGAAATATATACCAATTCGGGTGGGGAGGTTATTTTCAAAAAATACTCGCCGATAGGGGAACTTTCAGATTTTGCGGTGCAGTACGCTGAGGCTTTGGCGCAGGGTACACATTTGCCGGTTGTTATCTGTGACCGCGACCACTGTGTTGCGGCGGCGGGTATTTCAAAAAAAGAGGTGCTCGAAAGAAGGGTTACACCGTCGCTTGAAAATTTGATGGAGGAGCGTCGAAGTGTGTGCCATTCTGATGAAAGCTCTTTTCAAGCTCTCGAGGGGGTAAAGCGAAATATCAGGGTTGGTGTGCCGATAATTAATGCAGGTGATGTGAGCGGAGCGGTTGTTCTTATGGAGGATGAAAACGGAAGCGCCGCTACAGAATCGGATATTAAATTAGCCTCGGTTGCGGCAACGTTTTTAGGCAGTCAGATGGAATAATAGCGGATACGGGAATTATAGTTTATCTGCGACAAACTATAATTGAAGTAATAAGTAAAATGTAATAGTGAATAAGTAATGTGTACCCCAAAAGCGGCACAATATATAAATGTTTGCAAAGCAAACACCGAACTTCTTAACTCTTCACTATTACTTTTTACCTTAAATCAGATAATGTCTTATTATGAATGTAACAGAACAACCCCATCAGCAGAAGATTTTCTGCTGATGGGGTTGTTAATGTGGTTTAAATTCAATCCAAAATTATAACCATGGTTATAATTTTTGGTAGGATTGTGTTAAATTCTGGAGAAAATTGTATTAAATTATAACTATGGTTTAAAGCAAATACAATCCCGATTCAAGAACAACGAACTGATTATTTGCAACATTTACATATTGATAAAGCGGTTCTTCAAATTCTTCACTATCCGCAACGGTGTACTCTCTTAGATTGATTTTAACCAATTTATGTGAGCCGTGGTTGCTTACGATTGCAGTGTCACCTTCTAAAAACAAACTGCGGGGTTTTACAAATGGTGATTTTGATCCACCGATACGAAGTTCCTCGCGCATGGTTGAAAGGTTGAATCTAACAAGCACATTACAGTCAGCATAACAAACCCAAAGTGCATTATCGTGAAGAATAATATCATTCGGGTTGCAGGAGCGGTAAACAAGACTGCCTGTCCACAACGGTGTGGCATCATTATCAAGCAGTTTTGCGGTACCGTCGGTCTGCATTAAAAATACCTTTCCGTTAGGAAGAAGTATTGACTTTACGGTGATATAATTATCACACTGAGCGGCAACAGCCTTGTAATTATTGCCGAATTTTGTGATTAGGTAAATGTTTTTTGCAACATCGGTAAATCTGCCGTTTTCAAATGATATCATTTTATATGCCACGATTATGTTGTCCTCAACCGTATCCTTGCAATATGAGAAGAGTATTCCGTTAGGAAGCGGAAGAACCTCGAAAATTTCACCTTGGAATATTTTTTGCATTTTTATCACTCTAATCTATGTTAATTGAATTATTGTTAAGCATTTTGTTTGCAGCAAGAAGCACGCCTGTTCTTGCGCTGTGGAAGTTAAGACCGCCCTGCATCCAAGCGGCATAGGGTTCTCTTAAGGGCCCGTCTGCTGAAAGTTCAATAGAGGCACCAAGTGTAAATGCGCCTGCCGCCATAATTACGGGGTCGGTATAACCGGGCATATCCCACGGCTCGGGAATAACATAAGAATCCACAGG
>JAZTXU010000157.1:0-2371 GCA_045636565.1 Acutalibacteraceae bacterium | reverse complement strand
GCTACACCCTTCTTACCGTCAAGCATAATGTTGTTGATAAGACGTGTAACGATCTTTGAATTGTAAACCGGATCCGGCAATACATCACGTTTAGCAATAAAGCCTCTTCTTGGCACTTTGCTTCCCTCCTTCATAGTAATGATATCATAGGTACTCGAGTAATTTCCCCGTTGCACCAAGTGGGCTTACATATAATATATAAACCGCTTACTTGGAATTTCAGCAGAGATTACTTCACTTTAATTACTTCGCACCTGCTTTTGGACGTTTTGCACCGTATTTTGAACGGCTCTGCATTCTGTTAGCAACGCCCTGGGTATCAAGGGTACCTCTAACGATGTGGTAACGCACACCGGGAAGATCCTTAACACGTCCGCCACGAATAAGAACCACGCTGTGCTCCTGAAGATTGTGACCGATACCGGGAATATAAGCTGATACTTCTATTCCGTTTGAAAGACGTACTCTGGCGATCTTACGAAGAGCTGAGTTAGGCTTCTTAGGTGTGGAAGTCTTAACGGCTGTGCAAACACCGCGCTTCTGGGGAGAATCATTGTCTGTAGCACGACGCTTCATAGAGTTATAACCCTTTAAGAGAGCGGGAGCTTTAGCTTTCTTCTCAACAGTCTCACGGCCGCTGCGAACCAACTGGTTAAACGTAGGCACTATTACACCTCCCTATTTTTCAAATGTCACACCAAATTACGCACAATTCGGCATGCTATAACAGTTTACCACATAAATTCAAATATGTCAAACATTTTTTCGCAAAAATATTTTTTTGTTTAAATTACAGAAAACCTCCGAAAACCGACTGTATAAAATACATTCTAATATAAAATAAAGGACGGTAAACCGCCCTTTATTTAAATATGTAATTTTGATTATTGATTAGGATACTTTTTAACAAAAGCGGCATAATCGCGCTTGTAAACACTGTCCATGGCAGAAGAAGATTTTTTAAGACCCAAATTCAAAAGATACTCCGCAAGATACTTACTCGTTTTTCTAGCACCTGAAACATCAAGGTGTCCGGAATCGTAATAATCGGTTTTTGAATCAATACCGATTTCTCTTAAAATTTCGGCATAATCAATCACTTTTACACCATTTTCCTTCGCCCAGATATGTTCGGATTTCATAACACCTGCAATATAGGGGTCATCGGTTTCGTAATAAGGTGCTATCATAAGAATAAGTTCGGAGCCGTTTTCTTTGGTTAATTCTAAGATTTTATTAAACATCTTAGCATTCGCCTCGGGAATTTCAACCGCCTCAACAGAATCATAGTTTGCCTCGCGGCTTCTTCTGGCATCTTTACCCTCATAAGCGGAATAACCCTTATAAACATCAATGGGCTGATGGAAGAAACTTTCGGTACCATTTTTAATAAGTTCTTTCCAACGGGTATGGTATTTCAACAGGTTGAACATATACGCATCATATTGCTCGCTTGGCACAAGCCGTTTAATCATAGCCGCCTTGTTTAAAGAAATATTAATCGGGTCAATGGCATCATAGAAAACGGCATCATCAGCGTCAGCCAAGGTGAGTCGTGCCATATAACCTTCAAGAATCACATATTTGGGTGACTGTGTTTTGAAGGCTTCAACCAGATAATGATAGGTGGCTTCAAGCGGTTGTCTTTGGCTTGCAAGCACAAAACCACGAAGTCCGCTTTTGTTCCACACCTCAAGCGGGTTTACCGTACAGTAAGCATGGCTTGAGCCTAAACAGATATAGTCGAGCGAATTTTCCTCCAGAGAATAAAATTCATTCATTTTGGCTATATTGGTTTTTCTTTCAAAAGCAAATGAGGAAACAGTGAATAAAATCACTGCAATAAGCAAAAATGAAACTAATCTGACAGTCTTAGTTATATTTTGTTTTTTCACGGTATTACTTCCTTAAATACTTATATAAGTTAAATCATTATAAATTTTTTGCTTGCTAATTTTTAGGATTGTTCTTGATAAATTCCTTGTAATCTTTTTCGTAAATTCTATCAAGTTCAGTTACTGTGGGAGTAAGTCCGTCACTCACAAGATAATTACCGAGATGACGGCTCAGTTTTTCAGCACCTTTGAAGTTAAGATGTCCCGAATCACAATAATCGGTGGCTTGATCTATATTTATTTCGTTGAGTTTGAGCGCATAATCGATAATATCAATCTTATTTTCATCGGCCCAAGTTCTTGCAGATTTCATGGAAGCACCATAAGACGGAACCTGATATGGCGCTATCAAAAGTTTTAGTTCAGCACCTTTTTCCTCTACATAAGCCTTGATTTTATTTAAATATTCAAGATTTACGTCTGGTATGGGTTTTGCCTTGATTTTTTCATAATCCGGAATAGTGTTATTAACTTTC
>JAZTXU010000156.1:0-10949 GCA_045636565.1 Acutalibacteraceae bacterium | reverse complement strand
TGTTTGTAAAAACTCTTTTGTAAGGCGGATTCCTGCATAGTTCATCAAAATGATTTCGTGCAAGAAGCCTGCAGTTTTATATTTACCGCTATTATATTTTTCAATCTTAGCCTTGAAGTCTGCAATATCGTTTTTCTTAACGCTTACAACCTTGTAAAGTTCGTTTGCTTCGCACTTAGCGTAAAACTCGGGCCACATACCGCGGAAGGTTTGAGCCATAACCGTTGTGCCGTGGTAGTTAGCGCCAAGTCCCTCTTTGTTATCCTCCATAACAAGGAAAACAGGGATTTTGCCCTCGTAAACAGGAGATGAGTAACTGCCGTCGAGTCTATAAAAACGAGCGAGCATCATCTTAATAGCCGCTTCACATGCAAGACTTCCGGTTTCAAGATTAATAACCCTGTTTAAAATCTGAGGCTCTTTTGATGCTAAGATTTCATTAAGTTTGGTTTCATCATAAGTGTTATTAGCGGCGGCTATGATTTGTCTTTCAGCAAGTCTTGTAATATAACCTCTTGTGTTGTTGTGGGTTGCATTTAAAATTCCGAGTTTACGAGCATTGTTAATAAGCTTATAACCTGGGAAGCTGTGACCTAATGACGCGGGGTAATGCTCACTTTTAGCTATTAGATAAGCCTTACCGTCTTCGCCGATACGGGTGCATCCCAAACCGCCGATTGGAGCCATATTTGTATGAGTTGCATTAGCGTAAGAATTGGTAGGAGCGCCTTTTTCGTTATTTTCGAATCCGTCGAATAACTTTTCGCCTGTCTTATTTGCAAGCTCGCGCATTTTTGCAATATAACTTTCAGGAAAAAATTCAATTTCCTCATTTATAAGAAAATCTGCTTCGGCTTCATCCAAGTTGCCAAGTCCTACTGCAACAGATTTTACAGTATTTAAATATTCTTCGCCTAAAAGGTCTTTTAGTGAACGCTTGATACTTTTTAACATCTCGAACTTCCTTTCTTAAAGAGATATTACCGCTTGCTCTTTTTCTGAACGAAGTGCCGCGGTGTGAAGCTTATGAGAAATTATAGTTTCTTCGGGTGTGAAGCAACCGAAATCAACCTCTCTGCCTTCGATTTCATAAATAAAGGCTGCCCACATCTGCAAAATAGCATCTGTGAAGCCAAATTCAAATATGCCGCCTGTTGCGGTTTTAAACTGTGGCTTGTTTCCAACATTAAGTCTTGCCCACGCCTGCTCTGAACCGATAGCCTCGGTGAAATAGAAGCAGTTGGGGTCGGTAGTTGAGAATTTAACCGACATATCCATACCGTAAACCTCTATGTACCAGTCATCAGTGGCACCGGGTTGCATTCTCTTGGTTTCAAAGTAAATGGGGAATTTATTGCCACAAACATCGGTAGTATCGCAAACAAGGGTTGCATTATCCCAAGTTTCGCACTTTGCCATACCGCCCTTGCCATCGGGTCTTTCGGTAATGTATTTAGAAAGCTTTGCATAAACATTTTGAGGAATCCAACCAAGCCTGAAAGGAACATGCTGAGTATGTATACCTAGGTCTCCCATACAACCGTATTCACCATTCATCTCTTTAACACGCTTCCAGTTTATCGGTTTTTGAGGATTCATATCACTTGAATGGCAGAAGCCTGATTTAACTTCAAGTATTCTACCGAGTTTCCCTTGTCTAACATAGTCTATAAGCATCTGGCAAGCGGGGTAGAAAGGAAATTCGCTAGCGCAACGAATAACACTTTCGGGGTGGCGATTTATAGCCTCCATAATCTTTTCGTTCTGCGCCATATCCATACCGAAAGGCTTTTCGCCCATAAAGTGTTTGCCCGATTCGATTATATCAACATAAATTTTTTCGTGAAGAACGTGAGGAACTGCACAGTAAACGGCATCTATCTCATCGTTTTTCAAAAGTTCTGTGTAATCAGAGTAAACATATTTAATGGTTGAAATTCTATCTTTAAACCAACTTAAAGCAGCCTCATTAGTATCGCAGATTGCAACAATTTCAGGCTTAGCGCACATATCTTCTAAATGATACCATCTGCCCACTGCACCTGCAAACTCTTTACCCATAAGTCCGCATCCGATAATTCCAAATTTAATCGTTTTCAAAATCCTCACCTCATAATTTGTTTAAAGTACAAATACTGAAATAATTATATCACATATTTTTATAATAAACAAGTGATTATAGTTAGGTATTTTTACTGTATTATAACAATTCAAAATGATTTTTATAGCTTTCTAAAATTCCTTCTTTTCTAAGCTTGCTGATTTCAGCCGAAAGTCCGCTTCTCTCAACCTCTAAATAATCGGCAAGCTCCTGTCGGTCAAAGGGGATATCAAAGCTATTGTTATCTTCTTGTTTTGCCCTGATGAGCAAATAGGTCATAAGCTTTTCGCGTGTTGAGCGTTTTGATATAACCTCAAGCTTTTGGTGAAATATAATGGTTTTTGTGGCAAGTTCTTTCATAATATTAAAAATAAGCTGTTGGTGAAAACCACAGTTGTTACTACAAGTGTGCAAAATATGGTTACTGTCAATCAGCATTATCTCACATGGCTCATTTGCAATAACCGTTATGGGCGTTTCTTTAAGCTCTGCGCAGGCAAAAGCCTCACCAAAGGTTTCACCCGCAGTTATATTAGAAATAATACTTCTGTTGCCAAAGTAATCTATTTTAATAATCTGTGCAGTGCCCGAAAGCACAATACCGATATATTTTGCAGGACTTCCCTCTGATATTACGGTATATTTTTTATCAAAAAACTCTATCCTTGCTCCAAGGCAGGTGAGCATTGTTAAGAGATTTTCTTCGCCTATTCCGAAAAAAAGCGGACATTTTTGTAAAATTTTTAAATATTTTTTCATTTTCCACCTATTTTGTTGAAATTTCAACATACTTTTTGATTTTATTATAATACAATGATTTCAGAAAAGCAAGGAGGAATAAAAATGGTTAGAAAAATTATAAAAATAGATAGTGATAAATGTAACGGTTGCGGAGCTTGTGCGGCGGCTTGCCACGAGGGAGCAATCGAAATGATAAACGGTAAAGCGGTGCTAACCCGCGAAGATTATTGCGACGGCTTGGGTGATTGCTTACCCGTTTGTCCCACAGGGGCGATTACTTTTGAAGAAAGGGAGGCGCCCGCTTATAATGAGGAAGCAGTAAAGAAGGCTAAAGTTTCTGTGAATCTTCCTTGCGGTTGTCCCGGAACGCAATCAAAGGCTATTAAGCGCGAAACAGCGATGTTTTCAAAACAGAATGCGATTTCAAGTCAGCTTACTCAATGGCCCTGTCAAATAAAGTTAGTGCCAACAAATGCGCCTTATTTTGATAATGCGAATCTACTTGTTGCGGCGGATTGCACCGCATTTGCTTATGGTAACTTCCATAATGATTTTATCAGAAATCACATAACATTAATCGGTTGCCCCAAGCTCGATGAAGGGGATTACACCGAAAAACTTACACAGATTATAGCAAACAATGATATAAAGAGTGTGAAAATCGCGCGTATGGAGGTGCCTTGCTGCTCAGGTTTAGAAAATGCGGTAAAACGGGCGTTACAGCTAAGCGGAAAGTTCATACCGTGGCAGGTTGTAATAATTTCTACAGATGGGAAAATCATAGAAAATTAGAAATTGTTTGTTGAAAATAGGGTAAAATATGGTATACTATAATTAATGTGTTTTTAGAGGTGAAAATATGTTTATTACAAATGATATTAAATATATAGGCGTAAATGATCATAAAATTGACCTTTTTGAGGGTCAATATATCGTGCCAAACGGCATGAGCTATAATTCTTATGCTATAATTGATGAAAAAATCGCGATTATGGATACAGTAGACGCGGCTTTTACTCACGAATGGCTTGATAATATCGGGAATGTTTTAGACGGTAGAACTCCTGATTATTTGGTGGTTCAGCATATGGAGCCCGACCATTCGGCTAATATTATGAATTTTGTTAAGAATTATCCTGATGCAAAAATTGTATCATCGGTTAAGGCTTTCGGGATGATGAAAAACTTTTTCGGAACTGATTTTGCGGATAGACAGATTGTGGTAGGCGAGGGGGATACACTCTCACTTGGTAAGCACACTCTTACCTTTGTAACCGCTCCTATGGTGCATTGGCCTGAGGTTATTGTAACTTACGATAGCTTGGATAAAGTGCTTTTCTCTGCTGACGGTTTTGGAAAATTCGGAGCTTTGGATATAGAAGAAGATTGGGCTTGCGAGGCAAGACGTTACTATATCGGCATTGTTGGTAAATACGGTGCTCAGGTGCAGAATCTTCTTAAAAAGGCGGCAGGTCTTGAGATTGAGAAAATATGCCCGCTTCACGGACCCGTGCTTAGCGAAAACTTGGGTTATTATATCAATCTTTATAACACCTGGTCGAGCTATCAGCCTGAAGAAGAGGGAATAGTTATAGCGTACACCTCGGTTTACGGCAACACTAAAAAAGCAGTATTACAGTTGGCTGAAAAGTTAAAGGCAAATGGTTGCCCTAAGGTTGTAGTTAACGACCTTGCACGCTGCGATATGGCAGAAGCGGTTGAGGATGCTTTCCGTTATAGCAAATTGGTGCTTGCAACCACAACCTATAATGCAGAAATCTTCCCCTTTATGCGCGAATTTATAAACCATTTAACCGAGCGCAATTACTCTAACAGAACAGTAGCTTTAATAGAAAACGGAAGCTGGGCACCTCTTGCTGCAAAGGTTATGAAGGAGAGCTTTGAAAAGAGTAAAAATATAACCTTTACTGATACTACAGTTAAAATACTTTCGGCTTTAAACGAAGAAAGCACTGCACAGTTAGATGCTTTGGTAGATGAGCTTTGCCGTGAATATTTGGCACAACAGGATTCCACCGCCAATAAAAACGATTTAACCGCTCTTTTCAATATAGGTTACGGTCTTTATGTGATTACATCTAACGATGGTAAAAAGGATAACGGACTCATAGTGAACACAGTAACACAGGTTACTAATACTCCTAACCGAATTGCAGTTACCATTAATAAAGAGAATTATTCTCACCATATAATTAAGCAAAGCGGTATTATGAATATCAACTGCTTGTCTGTGGATGCTCCGTTTGCGGTTTTTGAGAAGTTTGGCTTTACAAGTGGCAGAAACAACGATAAGTTCGCAGAGTGTGAGCCGTTAAGGTCTGATAACGGGCTTGTTTTCTTACCGAGACATATTAATTCATTTATGTCGCTTAAGGTTGAGCAGTATGTAGACCTTGATACACACGGTATGTTTATATGTTCCGTAACAGAGGCACGCGTGCTTTCAGATAAGGAAACTATGACTTATGCTTATTATCAGAGTAATGTAAAACCAAAGCCTGAAACCGAAGGTAAAAAAGGCTTTGTATGTAAGGTTTGCGGTTATGTTTACGAGGGCGATAAGTTACCTGAAGATTTTATCTGCCCATTATGTAAACACGGCGCTGCCGATTTTGAAGAGATTAAATAATATTTCGGAGGTAAAAAAATATGGATGCAAAAGTGCATGAATTATTAAATCAGCAAATTAACAAAGAATTTTATTCGGCTTACCTTTATCTCGAATTTTCAAATTATTTTGAAGATAAGGGACTTGATGGTTTCGCAAATTGGTATATGATTCAAGCTGGGGAAGAGCGTGACCATGCAATGCTTTTCTATAAGTATTTGCAGAATGAGAATATGCCTGTAACACTTGAAGCTATTGCAAAGCCTGATAAGGTTTTAAACAGTAATATGGATGTTTTAGAGGCTGGTCTTGAGCACGAAAAGTATGTAACCTCGCTCATTAACGATATTTACGCTGCGGCTTACGATGTGCGCGATTTCCGCACAATGCAGTTCCTTGATTGGTTTGTAAAAGAGCAGGGTGAGGAAGAGACCAACGCTAACGACCTTATTACAAAGTTAGAGCTTTTCGGCTCAGATCCTAAGAGCCTTTATATGCTTAATCAAGAATTAGGCGGCAGAATTTACTCTGCACCATCATTAGTTCTTTAATAAAAAATGTAAAATTTAATTTGGAGGTATATTAAAATGAGTAAGTATGTATGTGAAGTATGCGGTTGGGTTTACGATGAGGAACTTGGTGACAATGACCTCGGTATAGAGGCAGGCACAAAGTTTGAGGATTTACCCGATGATTTCGAATGCCCTCTTTGCGGTGTTGGCAAGGATAATTTCAGCGAAGAATAATTAAATCAAAATCCGCATTATAAAAAATGTATAATGCGGATTTTTTGTAGGAGATAGTATATGAAATTGGTGTTACTGACCGCCCTCGGTGTAGGTTTGGCTACTGTATTCGGTGCGGTAATAGGATTTGCATTCAAGAAAATATCACATAGGTTTTCAGATATTGTGCTTTCCTTTGCGGCAGGCGTAATGCTTGCGGCGGCGGTACTGGGATTGATTCTGCCCTCTATAGAATATGGCGGTAATTACGGTATTTTGTATGCGGTTGCGGGTATTTTTGCGGGCGCGGTGTGTCTTAATCTTATTGATAAATTAGTGCCTCATCTTCATAGGCTCGTTGGCAGTGATAGCGAGAGCCACAACAATGAAAGCCTAAGCAAAGTGCTGCTGTTTGTAACTGCTATTGCCATACATAATCTGCCTGAAGGTATAGCCGCAGGTGTAGGCTTCGGCTCGGGCGATAACTCTCAGGCTTTAATGATTGCAGGCGGTATTGCACTTCAGAATATACCAGAGGGTATGGTTATTATAGGGCCAATGTTAGCGGCAGGAGTCAGTCCACGCAAAACCTTTATTTGTGCAATGCTTACGGGTGTTGTTGAGGTTGTCGGAACGCTTATAGGCTATTTTGCGGTAAGTGTTTCTACCGCTATTCTGCCATTTGCCCTTGCCTTCGCCGGCGGTACAATGCTTTATGTAATAAGCGATGAAATGATTCCCGAAACCCACGCGCACGGAAGCGAAAGGGGAGCAACTTATGCTCTGCTTGTAGGTTTTTGCGTGATGCTTGTATCGGATGTTTTGTTGGGATAAAATCAAATTGTTTCCAACAATTTTTGCCCCTCGTAAGAGGGGCGCTTTTGTTATTAGTTATATAATCGGAGTAATATTTTGTTTAGTAAGATTCAGTTGAGGTTAAAATGAATTAATCAACCTCAAAACCCTTGATTATTATGAATAATAGTGATATAATGTATCTGTATAATTATGTGTTTATACAACATTTATTTTAGTTTCGAGGTTTTGAAATGGAAAAGGTTTTTAAGAAGCTTTGTCTTTACTTCTCATATATGCTTATACTTATAACCGCGTTTTCGGTTTTTGCAATTCCTGTTTATGTGCAAACTGAACGTGAGGTTGATTTTTATTCTGCCGCTGAAATAGCGCAGAACATTAAAAATATGGAACTTAATATGACTTCGGTTGTATATGTTCGTAACGCAAAAGGCAAATGGGTTGAATACCAGCGCCTGCACGGTGATGAAAACCGAATCTGGGTTGATATTGAAAAAGTGCCAAAGCAATTACAAGATGCTTTTATTGCTATTGAAGATGAGCGTTTCAACGAACATTCCGGTGTTGACTGGAAACGAACTATTGGTGCGGCAGGTAATTTCTTTGTTAATTATACCGATGTTGAATATGGTGGCTCCACTATTACTCAGCAGTTAATTAAAAATGTTACAATGGATAATGACAAAAGCGCATTGCGTAAATTCCGTGAAATAGTAAGAGCAATGCTCGTGGAAGAACATCTTTCCAAAACCGAAATTCTTGAAGCTTATCTTAACACAATTTCTCTTGGTAATGGTATTTGCGGTGTTCAGGTTGCTGCAAACTATTATTTCAACAAGGATGTAAGCAAACTTACCCTTAACGAATGTGCTGCGATTGCGGCAATAACCAAAAACCCCAATAAATTCAACCCGATTGCGGGTATGGAAGAAAACGACAAACGCCGAAACACAGTTCTTGATAAAATGCTTGAACTCAAGATGATTACCAAGAAAGAGTACGATGCGGCATACGATAAACCGATCAAACTTGATAATTCAAAAAAAGATAATCTGGAATCAAAAGTAAATAACTATTTTGTAGATGCACTTATCGACCAGTTAATAGCCGATTTGGCAGCAAAATATAATTGTAGTGAGGATATTGCCTCCACCATGCTCTATAACGGCGGTTACAGAATTTATTCAACCGTAAACCCCAACATTCAGGGCACAATGGAAAAAACGTATCTTGATACACAAAAATACTTCAACTTAACGGGAGAAAATTCCAAAGGTGAACCCGTGGGCGTTCAATCTGCAATGACCATAACAGATTATAAAGGTCATATTGTTGGTATAGTTGGCGGCGTAGGTAAGAAAACCGAAAGTCGTGGTCTTAACCGTGCCACAAGCGCTCCGCGTCAGCCCGGATCCACAATGAAACCCCTCGGCGTTTATGCGTTGGCGATTGAAAAGAATATTGTAAATTACACTTCAAGAGTTTTAGACCAACCTATCGATAATTATTATCCTGACGGTAAAAGCGGTCCTAAGGAATGGTATGGGTATTACAAGGGTAACATAAGTGTAAATTATGCTATAAGAAAATCGGCAAACACAATACCTGTTCGTTTGCTTAAAGAAATCGGTATCAATAATTCGTATAACTTTTTAACAAAAAAACTCAATCTAAAATACCTGAATGAGCAGGATAAAAATCTGTCTTCATTGGCACTTGGCGGTTGTGTTTATGGTTTGACCACCACAGAATCCGCTGCGGCTTATGCTATTTTTGGAAATAAAGGTCTATACTTTAAACCGACCACATATTATAGTGTTTCCAATTATAAAGGCGAGGTAATCTTAGGATCAGACACAAAGGGCACACAGGTAATATCACCTGCTACCGCTTCGATCATGAACCACCTTTTACAAGAGGTTGTTTACAAGAGCGAGGGTACAGGCTCAGGTATTGCAAGTTATAACTACTCTATGAAGGCTTATGCCAAAACAGGTACTTCAAGTGAATCTAATGACCTTTGGATGGTTGCAGGAACCCCTTATTATGTAGGTTCGGTTTGGTATGGTTTTGATAAACCGCAGCAAGTAAACAGCACATCTGCCGCGGCAAAAGTTTGGCGCGATATTATGTATGAGATTCATAAAGATCTACCCAAACGAGAGTTCGTTGACAGTAAAGATATTTATCAAAAAGGTTCCGGTTATTATAAAAACGGAACAAAGCCCGATTACAGTTATGAACTAACGGGAGGCTCTGAAGATGATGATTCAGATACCACATCATCTTCTCCCACCACATCAACACCTACCACTAGTCAGACTCCAAGCACACCGGGTGGCACTTCGTCTGACCAGAGTACACCTTCTGTTCCGACAGATCCGAATTTGCCGCCCGATTTGTCCGATCCGACTGAGCCCGGTGATCCAACGCAACCGAGCGATCCGACGGGTCCCGGAGAACCCACGAATCCTGATGTGCCGAGTGAACCCACCGCTCCAAGCGAACCGGAGGATGCAACAAGCCATTCACAACAATAGGCTGCTAATACGCACAGAAAAAGGATTACAACAATATAGTTTTTCGCAAATTTAAAATCTATTTGAATAAGGCGTGAAAATATAAAAATCGTGAAAAAGTTTGAAATTTTGCTTTTTCACGATTTTTTATTTTTTAAATTTATTGATTTTTCATTTGTTTTAAAAATATTAATACTGCCATTATAAGCAATAAAACAGCGTAGCCTGAAACCCATAATAAATGAGGAAGAATTTCTTCAAAATTACCAACAAGTACGGCTTGTTCTATTTCTACCGCATGGACGAATGGAAGTGCATAGGCTATTTCTTTAAATGTTCCTCCAACAAGGTCTATGTCAAACCAAATTCCCGATACCCATGCGGAAAGATTGGTGAGTAAGCCTCCGCAGATTCCACCGACCTGCTTATCAGAAAATATACTTCCGCAAAGCAGTCCTAAAGCGACATAAAGCAAAGATATGGGAATAATAAAAATTATAGCATATAGGATATTAACCGAAAAATCTAAGCCAAGAATCATAGCAGTAATATAGCAAGAAACGCATTGTGTTATTGCTATCGGTAAAATCGGCAAAGTGTAACCGAGTATAAAATCGACCGATGTCATCGGTGTTGTGTATAATCGTTGCAAAAACGATGTACTTCTATCCTTCGAAATTATCGTTGCAGAAAATAAAGTCATAAAGGAAAGCCCGAAAACCGTTATACCCGGTGTAAGCCTTTCAATCTCAAAGAGTTGAACCGGTATATTTGCTTGTATTGCGGTGAGCAATATGAGTAAAATCAGTGGAAAACCAAACACGAAGCTTAAATTTATGGGGTCTCTGAGTAATTCTTTTGTGTTTCTGCTTGCAAATGTAAGCAATTTCATTGTATCGCCCCCTTTACAATATTAACAAAAGCTTGCTCAAATTTATCTGCATTAGCCAATTTTTTTATATCGTTCGCTGTACCGCAAATGAGAAGTTTTCCGTCTTTCATAATTCCAATGCGGTCAGAAAGTGATTCTGCTTCTTCCATATAGTGGGTTGTGAGTATGATTGTAACCTTACCTTTCAGGGAACGGATTAAATCCCATAAATCACTTCTGGCAATAACATCAAGGCCAAGTGTTGGTTCATCAAGAAAAAGTATCTCAGGTTCGCTTATCAGCGCCATAGCGATGCTTAAGCGTCGCTCAAATCCGCCTGATAATTTGCCTGCCTTTTTATTAATTACCGTTTCCAATCCTAAAAGTTTTGTGAGTTCGTTTATTTTTTCAATTTTTTTATTTTTGGAAAATCCGTAAATACCGCACATAAGTTCAAGGTTCTCTTTAACAGAAAGCCCTCTTGCAACCGCAGTTTCCTGAGGGGAAACGGCTATAATAGATTTTATGGCGGTGGTATCGTTGCAGA
>JAZTXU010000155.1:0-5096 GCA_045636565.1 Acutalibacteraceae bacterium | reverse complement strand
AACTCAAATGTCGGTTCATTCCCCTGCGGCATTACCGCTTCTTAAAAAACTCGGCTTTTGTCAGGTTGTGGCGGGGAGAGAAATGTCCGAAAAAGAACTTTTTTCGCTCTGCAAAAAGGCAAATGAACTTGATATAACGGTGGAGGCTTTTGTTCACGGTGCGCTTTGTATGAGCGTTTCGGGTCAATGTCTGCTTTCGGCGTTTTTAGGTTCAAGAAGCGGAAACAGAGGGCTTTGTGCCGGTCCATGCAGGTTGCCGTTTGCCGTTAAAAACGGAACCGGTTACGATTTAAGCCTTAAAGATTTGTCACTTTTGGAGCATATCGAAAAACTTTATAACTGCGGTGTGAGGTCGTTTAAAATTGAGGGAAGAATGAAACGCCCCGAATATGTTGCCGCTGCAACATCTGCCGCAAGAGAGGCGCTTTATAACGGAATTATAAATGCACAACTCGGTAACACTTTGAAAAATGTATTCTCACGCCAAGGGTTTACCGATGGTTACTTAACGGGGAATTTGGGCAAAGAAATGTTCGGCATTCGTACAAAAGAAGATGTTGTTGCTGCCGATAAAGCATTCCCTACGCTTCACGAAATTTACAGATTCGAACGAAAGAATGTGGGGATTGACATTAAAGCCGAAATTTCGTCCGAAAAACCGATTTTAATCTCATTTTCTGACGGTGAAAATACTGCAGAGGTCACAGGAAATATCCCCCCGAAGGCACAAAACCGCAGTGTTACCGCCGAAGATATAAAGAAAAGTCTTTCAAAACTTGGAGATACACCCTATTTTGTAAAAAACTTTGATATAAGCGTGGCTGACGGGGTGTTTGTTGCTGCGGGTGAAATTAATAGTTTAAGAAGAACCGCCTGTGAATTGCTTGACAGCAAACGAAGCGAAATTAAAACAGAGAAATCCGATGCGGTGTATTCGCTGAATAAAGAAACAAAAAGCGGTGGGGAAAGCCTTAAAACTGTAATCCGCGTGGAAAAGGTTTCGCAAATTCCCGAAAATCTCGGCGGTATTGAGGCGGTAATTCTGCCTTTGGAAGAAAATGCGGATATAATCAATAATTTTGAGATTCCGTTTATTGCCGATATCCCGCGCGGGATAGTAAGCGAAGAAAACCTTTTAAAACAACTTATTTCATTTAAAAATAAAGGCGGTAAGGCGGCTCTTTGCGGTAACCTTTCGCATATAGAACTTGTAAAGCAGGCAGGTCTTGTGCCGCTTGGCGATTTGGGACTTAACATTTCAAATTCCGAGTCAATTTTAACACTCAAAAACTTCGGAATCGCAGCGGCGGTCATCTCTTGTGAGGAAAAAATTTCGGATATTTCCAATTTATCAGCATCTATTAAAAAGGGCATTGTGGCTTACGGAAATATTCCGCTTATGCTTTTCAGAAACTGCCCGCTCAAAAACGGAATTTCCTGCAAGAATTGTAAAAAAGAAGGTGTTATCACCGACCGATTGGGAATAGATTTTCCCGTGCGTTGCCGCGGAGGTTACAGTGAACTTTTAAACAGTAAACCGTTGTGGTTGGCTGACAGAATACGCGAACTTTCCGCCCTTGATTTTATGGTGCTTTATTTCACCCGCGAAACTCCCGAGCGGGTAAAAGAGGTAATAGGGGCTTACAAAAACGAACTTCCGCCCGATACCGACCACACAAGAGGGCTTTATTACAGAGGAACGATTTAGAAATAAACCTCCGCAGGTTGACAGTTTCAGCACGCAACAAACCGAAGGTATCGGATATTTTGCGGTATTTTAGAAATTAAAATCAAAAAAATTGATAAAATAATAAAAATCCTCTAACGTAAGGTATTGCTTGTTACCCTGCGTAATGATGTAAAATATGTATTACCAAGGAGGTGAATGCTATGTCAAAATACACAACGGGAGAAATTGCGAAACTCTGCGGAGTGAGTGTAAGAACGGTACAGTATTATGATTCGAGAAACATTTTAATCCCGAGTGAATTGTCCGAAGGTGGGAGAAGGCTTTATTCTGAGGATGACCTTAAACGCATGCGGATTATCTGCTTTTTGCGTGAGGCAGGGATTCCCATAAACGGAATTGCAAAGTTGTTTTCGGAGGAACATCCCGAAAAGGTAATTTCGATTCTGCTTGAACAGCAGGAACAAACTATTCGCGAAGAACTTGCCGAACAGCAAAAACAACTCGAAATAATTGCAACCATAAAGCACGAACTTAAGGAAATTCACAATTTCTCTGTTGAATCGATTGAAGATATAGCAAAAATTATGAAACAAAATAAAAAACGCAAAAAAATACTCTGGACAATGATATTAACCGGCGCCCCTGTGACCGCTTTACAATGTATTTCAATTGTTTTGTGGATTACGCATGGTTTCTGGTGGCTGTTTCTGATATGGGCTTTGGTGGCAGTTCCGTGGGGAATAGGTGTATCGGTTTACTATTTTAAGCGAATGGCGTATATCTGTCCGGAATGTCACGAAACATTTAAGGCAAAATTCAAGGAAGCATTCTGGGCATACCACACACCGAATATGCGAAAACTTACCTGCCCGAAATGCGGCAAAAAGGGAATGTGCGTTGAGGTGTATGATGAAAATTTTGATAAAAAGAAAGATTAACCGTTTGAAACGGTAAAAATGTTGGTTTGAAATATCTTGTTTGTATATTTATAAAATTTCTTTGATAATTCTTTCGGCGTTCAAAAA
Source organism: Acutalibacteraceae bacterium (assembly GCA_045636565.1). Taxonomy (GTDB): domain Bacteria; phylum Bacillota; class Clostridia; order Oscillospirales; family Acutalibacteraceae; genus UBA737. The sequence continues at coordinate 2,381 of JAZTXU010000155.1, read as the reverse complement.
TTTAATTTTTTCGAGTTGCCTTTCACTGAATCCGCGGGATTTTAGTATATCAAACAGGGTTTTGGTTTTGCCGATGTTTTCAAGTTCTGAAAGCGGCGGCGAAAACCCGTCAAAATCGGAACCTAAAGCCACAAAATCCTCTCCGCCGATACCTATCATATATTCTATATGGTCAGCCAAAACGAAAACATCGGCTTTTCCACCGGGGGATAGAAAAAACGGATAAAAATTCGCTCCCACAACACCGCCGCGGTTTGCCAAGGTTTTTATCATTTCATCTGTCAAATTGCGTGGATGCACACATAAGGTGCGCGCACAGGAATGTGAGGCTACAACGGGCTTTTTGGAGTGAGAAATCACATCAAAAAAGCCCCCGTCTGACAAGTGGGAAACATCAATTATAACCCCTTTTTCATTCATTTTTGATATCACTTCAAAACCGAATTCTTTAAGCCCTTTTTTCATCGTTTCGGGGTCTTTGCTGTTCGGGAAACCAATGCAGTTTTCATAATTCCAACATAAAGTTATAAGTCGCACACCGTTTTCGTATAATCGGTCAAGTTTACTCATATCTTTTTCAATAATTCCGCCTTCTTCAACGGTTAGAAAGGCGGAAATTTTTTTCGATTTTTTATTGGTAATATAATCGTTATAACTTTTTGCAAATAAAATTTCGGAGTTTTTGGCACTAAACTCATTTTTGCCGAAATTTATTAAATCAAGGGCATATAAAAAACCTTGCCCGATATTATTTTTGCTCGCAAATTTCGACATATCAATAAAGCAGGCAAAAAACTGTGCAAAGGCACCTGATTTTTTAAGCCTCACTTGGTCAATGGCTAAATTATTTTGCATTAGTGATTCGGTTTTTTGCTCATATAATACGCTCAGCGTGTCACAATGTAAATCAATCATACCGCACCTCTTTCGGTTTAAAGAAAAAATAATTTATAAAGTTACATTTTTTAAAAAAACAAAACCGACCAAACGATCGGTTTTGCTTTTATTAGTACTTGATTTTAATTTCCTTTAAATTGAAAAATCCTCGGCCGAAAAGTCACCTTTTAAGGTGATTTCCTCGGGAGTGCGTTTTAACGGGTTGTATTTATATTTTCTGCAGGAATCATCTTTTAAGGTGATTCCTCTTTTTTTACATACAATTTCATTTGTGCCCTCTAAAAATTTACCGTGTTCACAATATTCGCAACGGTGGGGGAGTTTTTTATTATAGGCTTTATCAGACATTGTTTAACTTCCTTTTTAAAATTTATTATATTATATCATATCTTCAAGTATTTTTCCAACATATTTTTTTGTGCTTAACGATATTATAAAAACAATTCCCGTAACAAGCAGAGAAATTCCTACCGAAGCGGTGGAATAAAATGCCGAAGCCGAGGGTGATTTTAAATTCGAAAAAACCGATATTTCCACAGGGAATAACTTTAAAATAATTATTGCAAGTAAAACGCTTAAAACTCCGTGAAGAATTCTGAAAATGAAAAATTCAATAAAATTAATTTTTATTTTGCCCGAAACGCTTATTACCTGACACCAGACCGACAGTCCCGCAAAACCAAGCAAAAACGCAATAAGATAAATATTTCGGGTTTGGGTTACGGCGTTTGTTATTTCAAAAGTAAGTCCCAATATCTTAACAAATTTAATGCTTTGGCTCAAATAATTGATATATGCACTGACGGTTGAAAAAAGTATTACAAAACCGCATATACTAAGCACCGCATTTGAGGCGGATGCCACCGAGTTTACAAAATTATCGGCAGGGTTTATGCTTTTAAATTTTCGTGGAGGGGCGATTTCTTTAAAACTGACTCGTGATAAAAAGACAAGCATAAAGCCTGATAAAATATGGCTTAAAAGCAGAATTACCCCAAGTTTTTTGGAATTTAAAATTCCGCTTCCCACTGCCGAAATAATAAAGGCAGGCCCCGCATTTATACAAAAATTAAGCATTTTGCCGGCTTTTCTCGGTGAAACGGTATTTTGCTCCACTGCGGTGCTCAGTAATTTCGCCCCAATCGGATAACCGCCGATAAATGAAATCAGAATAATAAGAAAAATCTGTGCTTTCGGGAAAACGGACTTTATTTTGTTTAAGGTTTTGGAATTCATTACAAAAAGCACACACACGGTAAACGGAAAAAGTGACGGAATAATTACCCTCCCGCAAAGCAAAATACCTGCCGATGCTCCGCTTTTGCAGATTTCGGGTTTTGTGAGCAACAACACAACCGAAAACAGAGCAAAAAACAGCAATATAATATCTAAAACTTTCTTTTTCATAAACTCACCGTTTAATTATATGAGCATTATTCATAAAAGAATAACATAAAATTATAAGGAATGGAGGAAGGCAGTTG
>JAZTXU010000154.1:0-1829 GCA_045636565.1 Acutalibacteraceae bacterium | reverse complement strand
TAATGCAGGCAGTGACCTTACTAATTTTGCGGTTGTTCTTGTACAGGGAAATGTAAAATACGAAGCAAAAATCACTCTTAAAGCAGGCGAAGCAGTTTACACTATTCCTTTTACCGAATTCAAGAATGGTGGAAATTCTGTTGACACAACAGTAGAGGTTTCACAAATCGACTTTACCAAGTCTGCAGCATCTGCAAAATATTATATTGACGAAATTGCCTTCTATAATGAAGATGGAAGCTGTGTTGAACATTTAGATACCAATGAAGATAATGCATGTGATATTTGTGGTGAAACTTTGGAAGTTCCCCACGAACACGTAGCAGGCGATTGGGAAGTAGTTACTGAAGCTACTGTTGACGCTGACGGTCTTAAGGTTAAGAAATGCGAATGTGGCGAAACCCTTGAAGAAAAGGTTATCCCCCGTGTACTTAACTTCCGCAACAAGACCCTTGCTCTTCAGTCTAACATTTCTATCATCTTCCGTGTAGATCCCGTATACTTCACCAAGCACGGCTATTCTAACCCTGTTGTTACCTTTAACTTCATGGGTGTTGATTACCGCGTAACCGAATACACCGTAAACGCAAGCGGTCTTTATGAATTCGCATTTAACATTGTAGCTCCTCACCAAATGAAGGAAATGGTTTATGCAACAGTTAGCGCTGAATATGAAGGCGAAGTTTACACTTCAGCTGCTCAAGAATACAGCATCTACACCTATTGCAATAACCAAATCACCAAGAACTCTTCAAATGCAGCTTATGCAAAGGTTATGGCTCTCTTGGTAGATATCCTTAACTACGGTGCAGCTGCGCAGAACTACACCAACTACAAAACCGATGATCTTGCAAACGCTGAGCTTACCGATGCTCAAAAGGCACTCGGTAATCAGGACGTTATCACCTATGCTGATGAAAAGATGCTCCAAAACGCACTCGTTGACGGCGCTCTTGCTGATATTAAGGTTGCAGGTCTTACACTTCAAGACTCTGTAATTATGAACTTCAAGTTCGAACTCTTAAACGGCGCAGCTAAGGACGGCCTTGTAGCAGTAGTGACTGCAGCAGGCAAGACTTGGGAAATTGAAGCTAGTGAATTCACATACGAAGCTTCCAGCGGACGCTGGGTAATTAACTTTAATGGTCTTAACCCCGCTCAAATGAGAGAAAAGGTTTCTGTACACCTCGAAAAGGATGGCGTTATTGTATCTGATACCGCTACCTACAGTATAGAATCTTACGGCTTAAGCACTGCTGCAAAGGGCAATGCTAAGCTCGCAGCTCTTGTTGAAGCAATGGCTCGTTACGGCCGTTCAGCTAAGGCTTACAATGGTTAATATTAAACTAACTGTTAATACTTAAAACAAAAAAACTGACGAACTTCGGTTCGTCAGTTTTCTTTTGTTTCAAATTATAGTTTATCGCTCGGTTAAATTAGAGGCACATTGTAGGGACAGGCCTCCCGGACTGTCCGCGAATATAGTAGAATTGTAACGGGCAGTCGAGGACGCCTGCCCCTACGCGTGGTGTAAATGTAAATCCATCTCACCGATAAACCCCAATTTAAACAAAAAGGAACGGGATTACCGTTCCTTTTTTTCATTATTTTTCTTAGTCATTCTATTGTACCAAACCCAACCGATAACGCTGATTAAAAGGGTTACGCCGTATGCTATTGCGGAATAAATATATTTGCCGTCTGCCAAAAAACCGCCCGCTATGGTTGAAGTTATAATCGACGGAATTCTCGCAACCGATACAATAAACAAAAAGCCTTTGAAATTAATTTTCGTAAGCCCGACAAAATATGTCAATAAATCCTTAGGG
>JAZTXU010000153.1:0-2057 GCA_045636565.1 Acutalibacteraceae bacterium | reverse complement strand
TTTTAAATTTTTTAATGTGTTTTTTTATAAAATGCACAATAAAATATATAAAAAAGGGGTTGCTTTTTGTGAGCAAAGCATATATAATGTGGGTGAATCAGTGCAGATTAATAAATAATACAAAAAAATAATACAATTTTTACTTTGTATTATTTTATCCGCCAAAAAACATCCTGAAAGGATATGGTGAATTATGGAATGGTTAAGACTTAGTAAAAACACAGAGGGCCCCCGTTATTTTGAAACAGAATCGGGCAAGCCTGTAAATCTCTTTGGTATGGCACGCTGTCAGAGTTGCTGCGCTACCGAAAGAGAACTGCATGGTGACGCAGGTGATGTTGCGGCATACTTTAAAAACTTAAAGTGCAACATTATTCGTTTGGCTATTCATGTTCGCGGAAATACAGGCGAAAATGACGGACTTACTTGTGACAAAATTGAGTATTGCGGCGGTTATAATGAACAGGGCATCAACAAGTTTATTGATGAGTTTGTTGACCCCGAAGTAAAACTCATTGAAGAGCAGGGAATGTATATTCAACTTGATTTGCATGATTATCCGGTACCGAAAGATGATGAAGGAATTATTGCTTTCGCGAGAGAGAAATATATACCCATTTGGCGTGAACTTGCAAAGCGTTATAAGGATGACCCGCAGATTGCGGTTTACGAAATCTGGAATGAGCCGTATCCTGCTGACGTTGCAACCGCTATGAAGGATAGTCCTGAATGGGTGGCAAATATTCAGAAGTTTTTCTTTGATGCAGTGAAAGCAATTCGTGAAATTGACCAAAAGCATATCCTTATGGTTAGTGACTATAATGCAGGCTGGGGTAAGGCTTGGGATGTTTGTTGGAAAAATCTTCACAAGGAGCTAGATGAGTGTAACAACACCTGTTACAGTATACATATAGCAAGCAAACAGTTAGAGCGTGAGCATCCCGATTATTGCAATTGGCTTGAGAAAACTGCTGATGAGAGTAATGTGTGCTTATTTATGGGTGAGGTTGAAACCGAACCCGGTATTCAGAGCGTGGCAGGTATCACAAATCTTATGGATTTAATTATGAGAACTGCCGATACTCATCATTTCCCCACCGTTTTGTGGAGACCTCACGGAGATGAGGTAAATTATGTTAAATATTGGCGCGATGATGTTGAAAAATTCACCGCAGGCACAATAGATTTTGATTAAAATTAATGTAACTTTAAGTTGCGTTAAAATATAAAAATGTAAATCTGTTTATAATTTGGAGGAAACTAAAAATGGATTGGTTAAAATTAAGTGAAAACACGCAGGGCCCCCGTTATTTCGTGAACGAATCGGGAAAACCCATAAACTTTTTTGGTATGGCACGTTGCCAAAGCTGTTGTGCTACTGAAAGAAAATTACACGGTGACGCAGGCGATGTTGCAGCATATTTCAAGAATTTGAAGTGCAATATTATCCGTTTGGCTATTCACATTTGCGGTAATTCAGGCGAAAATGATGGTATGGTTACCGATAAAATCGAATATTGCGGCGGTTATAACACCGAAGGTATCAACAAATTTATTGATGAGTTTGTTGACCCCGAAGTTCAGCAGATTAAGAAGCAGGGAATGTATATCCAGCTTGATTTACATGATTATCCTCAAAGATCAGTTCATGGCGACGAAGAAATCGTAAAATTTGCAACAGATTATTATATCCCGATTTGGAGAGAATTGGCAAAGCGTTATAAGGATGATCCTTACATTGCGGTTTATGAAATCTGGAACGAGCCATATCCGGCTGACGTTGCAACTGCTGTTAAGGATAGCCCTGAATGGGTTGCTTCTATCCGCAAGTTCTTTATTGAGGCGGTTAAGGCAATTCGTGAGATTGACCAGAAACACGTTATCATGGTTAGTGACTATAACGCAGGCTGGGGCAAGGCTTGGGAAGTTTGCTGGAAGGATTACCACAAAGATCTTGATGAGTATAACAACACCTGCTACAGTATACATATAGCTCGTAAACAGTTAGAGAAAGAGCATCCCGATTATGCTGATTGGATGTGCAGAATGGCTGACGA
>JAZTXU010000152.1:0-17040 GCA_045636565.1 Acutalibacteraceae bacterium | reverse complement strand
ATAATTGCTGAAAATAATCTAAAATTTTTCGGTGAATTAAAAATTGTACACACCGAAGATGTAATTGATATGCACGATGAACCGACATCTTTATTAAAGGCACACAGTGAGTCTTCTATGGCATTGGCTTTTAAGGAATTAACAGAAGACAGAGCAGATGCATTTGTTTCTGCAGGTTCAACAGGTGCCGTAGTTGTTGGCGGTACCTTAATAGTAAAAAGAATAAAAGGTATAAAAAGACCGGCCCTTGCAGGACTTATTCCGTCACCAAACGGACATTATATGCTTATGGATATGGGTGCTAATGCCGAGTGTCGTCCCGAAATGCTTTGTCAGTTTGGTATTATGGCAAGTGCATATTTAAAGGGTGTTGAAGGTATAGAAAACGCCAAAATCGGTCTTTTGAATATTGGTACTGAAGATACAAAGGGTACCGAACTTCAAACCGAGGCATATAAACTTTTAAGTGAAGCACCAATTAACTTTATTGGTAATGTTGAGTCTCGTGAAATGCCTAAGGGTGTTTGCGATGCTGTTATAGCAGATGGATTTACAGGTAATATCGCTCTAAAGCTTATTGAGGGCACTTCAACCACAATGTTTAAGATGATAAAGAATATTCTTTATAAAAGTCTTATAAATAAGCTTGCGGCCCTTGTTTTAAAGAAAGATTTATACAGCCTAAAGGCTATGATGGATAGTTCCGAGGTTGGCGGTGCACCGCTTTTAGGTGTTAGCAAACCTGTGATAAAAGCGCACGGCAGTTCTGATGCCAAGGCTATTAAGAATGCAATTCGTCAGGCAATAGTTTTCACTCAAAAGGGTGTTATAGATACTATAAGCGCAAATATTAAAAAACCGGAGTAATGATTTTATGGAATCACTTGAGGCAAAACTTAATTATAAATTTAATAATGTTGGGCTTTTAAAGAACGCCTTAACACACTCATCATATGCGAATGAGGTAAGGTGCGGCGTTACTTCAAATGAACGCCTTGAGTTCTTGGGTGATTCTATTTTATCGATAATTGTATCGGAGCATATTTACGCCAATTTCCCCAAAATGCCTGAGGGCGAGCTTACAAGGCTTCGTGCATCGCTTGTATGCGAGAAGACATTATGCTCTTTTTCAAGAGAATTAGAGCTTGGTAAATATCTGCGGCTCGGCAATGGCGAGGATAAAGGCGGCGGCAGGGAAAGAGATTCTATCCTTGCAGATGCCTTTGAGGCGCTTTTAGCGGCAATTTTTCTTGATGGCGGTATGGAAGCGGCGCGCGCGCACGCTATGAAGTTTGTGCTTCGTGAGCTTGAACACTGCAATGTTCAGGATGATTTTAAGGATTATAAAACAACACTACAAGAGATTATTCAGCGCAACCCTGAGGAAACGGTTACTTATATTCTCACCGCTGAATCGGGGCCAGACCACGATAAATCCTTCACTGTTGAAGTTCATCTGAACTCCAATGTAATAGGTGAGGGTAAAGGCAGAAGCAAGAAGCAGGCCGAACAGATGGCGGCTAAGCAGGCACTCAAACTTATGGGTGAAAATATATGAGAAGGCGGCATTCTAACATTTCGATTTTCGTGCCGCATATCGGCTGTCCTAATATGTGCAGTTTTTGTAATCAAAGGCATATAACGGGCGTCAATTACGCGCCTCGCACTTGCGATGTTGTTGAATATGTAAAAACCGCAGTAAAGAGCGAAAACTATGACCCAATAAATACTGAAATAGCTTTTTTTGGCGGTAGTTTCACCGCAATTAATAGAAATTATATGACGCAGCTATTAAAGGTTGCTAACATTTTTATAAAAAACGGTGTTGTTTCGGGTATCAGAATTTCAACAAGGCCCGATGCTATCGACCGCGAAGTTTTGGATATTTTAAAAACTTACGGTGTCACTTCCATAGAGCTCGGTGCACAAAGTCTTAACAACAAGGTTTTGCGCAGCAATAATCGCGGTCACTTAGCCAAAGATGTTGTGGAAGCCTCAAAACTTATTAAGGAATATGGTTTTTCTTTAGGTTTACAAATGATGACAGGGCTTTACAACGACTGTGATGAATATGCTTTGGATACTGCCCGTAAAATTATCGATTTGAAACCTGATACAGTAAGAATTTACCCCACGATAGTTTTAAAGGATACTGATTTAGCGGCACTTTATTATGATAATCGCTATAAACCTCAGTCGCTTGAGAGTGCCGTTAATTTATGTTCAAAGCTACTTATAATGTTCGAGCAGGCAAATATTAATGTTATCCGCTTAGGACTTCATTCTATCGAAGAAGATTCATATATAGCGGGACCTTGGCATCCTGCTTTCAGCGAGTTATGCCAATCAAAAATAATGTTTGATAAGGTGAAAGAACAACTCACAGAAAATGGGGAATGTAATTTATTTGTTAATTCCTCTTTTGTTTCAAAAATGATAGGTCAAAGCAAAGAAAACATCTTAAAACTTAAAGAAATAGGCTATAACTGCAAGGTTTTGGTTGATAACAAGTTAGATGATTATGAAATTAGAATTGAAAGGAGAAGCTGATTTTGCTATTAAGTTCCATTCAAATACAAGGCTTTAAATCTTTTGCTGATAAAACAACACTCAAATTCGGTCGCGGAATCACTGCAGTTGTTGGTCCTAACGGAAGTGGCAAAAGTAATATTTCTGATGCTGTTCGTTGGGTTTTAGGTGAACAGTCCACCAAAAGTCTGCGCGGTCAGTCAATGGAGGATGTTATCTTTGGCGGCACCGATACACGCCGTCCGCACGGCTTTTGTGAGGTAACGCTTAATATTGATAACGCTGATAGAACGCTCAATTTTGATAATGATTTTGTTTCTATCACAAGGCGTTTTTACCGTTCACACGAGAGTGAATATTTAATTAACAATGTCTCTGTGCGACTTAAGGATGTGCACGAGCTATTTATGGATACGGGTCTCGGCCGTGATGGCTACTCAATGATAGGTCAGGGTAAAATAGATAATATCATCAGCACAAAATCTGATGAACGCCGTGATATTTTTGAAGAGGCATCGGGCATTTCGAAATACCGTTACCGCAAAACCGAGGCTGAGCGTAAGCTTACCGCAGCAGAGGATAACCTGCTTCGCCTTAAGGATATTATGGACGAGCTTGAATCCCGTGTGGGTCCACTTTATGAACAAAGCCAAAAGGCAGAAAAGTTTCTGGAGCTTGCAGAGAGTAAAAAGCAGCTTGAAATAGGCCTCTGGCTTTACACATTAAATAATTCAAAAGATGCTCTGCGCGCGCAAGAAAGCAAAATTGCAGCAGCACAGCTTCAATATAAAGAAATTGAAAATGCTCTCAGTGATTTTGATATTCAGTCTGAAAAAAATACCGCAGAATTCACTAAAATAACTGCAGAAATCGAAAACGAGCGTGGTGTTATTGCATCCTCTAACGAAGAAACCGTTAAAATTGAGGGTGAAATTTCTGTTATTCGTAACGATATTCAGCATAACAATGAAACCATTGAGCGATTAAACAATGAGAAAGTTCAGCTTGATTCCTCAGATTCAGCTGCCAGAGCCGAAATTCAAAACAAACGCATAGCTTCTGAGGAAAAGAAATCAGTTATCAATGAACTTGAAATTAAGCTTGACCAGCTTGAAAGTCAGCTTACAGGTCTTTTATCCGATAGTGAAAGTATTTCGCGCAAAATCGAAGAGCAGGTAAAGCAAATAAATTTACTGTCTGTAAAAAGCTCTGACAGACGTGTTGAAATGACCACAAGCAATACTTCTATCGAGGAAATTACTTCGCGTAGCGGCATTGTAAGCGACCTTATAGCTCAAAACGAGGAAGAAAAGCAACATTTACAGAATGAATTTAACGAGACAAAACAATTACTCGATAAAATCGAAGATAATATTCTTTCCTATAGCAACTCAATTAATGGTTATGAATTGCGCCTTAAAAACCGCAATGAAACTGTTGATGAGTTAACCGCAAAAGCAAACGAGTTACACCTTGATATTGAATCTAAAAAGCGCAGAGTGCAGATTCTTACCGAGCTTGAAAACAGTATGGAAGGCTTTTCTCTCGCTGTTAAAACCGTTATGTCGCAATCTGATAACGGCATTCTTCGCGGTGTTCACGGACCTATTTCAAAGCTTATCACTGTTGATAAAAAGTATACTGTTGCCATTGAAACTGCTCTTGGTAATGCAATACAAAATATAATTGTTGATAGTGAAAATGATGCCAAGCGCGCAATTAATTATTTGAAGACTAATAATGGCGGCAGAGCAACATTTTTGCCGATTTCTTCAATTACCGCCCGCGAATTTAAAGAAAGCGGTTTTGAGGATGTTTATGGCTTTGTTGGCATTGCATCTGACCTTGTAACTGTTGATAACAAATACAAAACAATTATTAAGTACTTATTAGGCGGTGCCGTTATAACAGAGGATATTGACAGTGCGGTAACACTTGCTAAAAAATATAATTATCGTATTAAGGTTGTATCGCTTGACGGTCAGGTAATAAGCCCCGGCGGTTCACTAACAGGCGGTTCGCTTGTAAAGCAGGCGGGAATTTTGAGCAGAAGTGCTGATATTAAGCGCATAAAATCTGAAATTGAGAAAAAGGTTCAGGAAGAAAAAGATAATGCTGCAAAACTGCAAGAAGCTATTAGCGCTGCATCTCAAGTTAATGCAGATATCACCGCCGTTCGCGCTGACCTTACCACCGCCAATGAGGATAAAATCAGAACATTAGCAGAACTTAAGCGCCTTGACGATTTACTGAGCAATGTTAAATCCACCCTTGATAGTTTGTGCACTGAGCGTGATGGCAGTGCGGAAAAGATTAACTCTCTTAAGGAAAAATCTGCCGCTGCGGCTATGGAAATTGCCGAAATTGAATCACAAAAGGCTCAGTTACAGTCAGAAATTGATGAGATGACAGGTGGCAGAGACAACATTTCTGTTAAACGCGAAGAGCTCACTAATGGTATCACAGAGCTTAAACTGCAGATAATTGAAAATGAAAAGGATGCTGCAGCTTTAATTTCTGCTGCCGATGAATTGGAAAGTTCAATTTCAAACCGTGCAGCACGCACTGCTGAAATCGATGCTGAAATTGCGGCAGTTACCATTAAAATATCCCAGCTTCAAGCCGATATTACTTCTTCAAATATGGCTATTGATAAATTAAAGAATAGAATTAATCGGTCAAATGCAAAAATCGAAGAAATGATGAACCGCCGCAACGAAATTGAAAAGGCAGGGGTTGAACTTCGCTCAAGCGAGCGTGAGCGCACTATGGAGCGTGAACGTATCGGCGGTGAGCTTGCCCGTCTTACCGAACGCAAGAATGTTATGGTTAAGGAATACGATGATGTTATCCGTCAGCTTTATGATGAGTACCAGCTCACTAAGAGCGAGGCCGAAAACATTGGCATAGAAATAGAAAAACCTGCCGAGGCAAAGAAAAGCCTTGCAGAAATTAAATCTAAAATACGCTCTCTTGGCAATGTTAACGTGTCCGCAATTGAGGAATATAAAGAGGTTAAAGAGCGTTATGACTTTATGAAGACTCAGATTGAAGATGTTGAGAAGGCGAGGGGCGAGCTTCGCAAGCTTATTAATCAGTTAACTGCTCAGATGCAAGAATTGTTTATTGTGGGCTTTAATAAGATTAATGAACATTTCACAAAAACATTCCGAGAGCTTTTCGGTGGCGGCAGCGCCGAACTAAGACTTACCGACCCCGAAAACATCCTCGAAAGCGGTATTGACATCGAAGCAAGACTTCCCGGTAAGAATGTTCCGAGTCTTAACGGTCTTTCGGGTGGCGAGAAGGCGCTTGTTGCCCTTTCGATTTACTTTGCAATTATGCAGGTTAACGCGCCGCCATTCTGCTTCCTTGATGAGGTTGATACCGCTCTTGATGACATTAACGTTGACCGTTTTGCGGATTATATGAAGCAATCAAACTTCAACACTCAGTTTATCTGCGTAACCCATCGCCGCGGCACAATGGAGGCTGCTGATATGCTCTATGGTGTTACTATGCAGGAAAAGGGTGTTACCAAACTTCTTGAACTTAACGTTACTGAGCTTGAGAAAAAACTACTTGAAAACCAAGGTGCATAATAATGGGATTTTTCAGCAAAATTAAAGCAGGTCTTCAAAAAACAAAAGCCTCTATTTCAGGCGGAGTTACAAGTATACTTAATAGCTTTACCAAAATTGATGAGGACTTATTCGAGGAACTTGAGGAAATGCTTATTATGTCCGATGTGGGCGTTAATACTTCAATGGAAATTTGCGCACAACTGCGGGCAAAAATTAAAGAAAACGGCATAATCGACCCTGCTCAAATCAAGACCTTAATGCGCGATATAATTGAGGGAATGCTTGCCGAAAATGCGGGGCTTACCCTCGATACAAAACCCTCTGTTATATTGGTTATCGGTGTAAATGGTGTGGGTAAGACCACCACTATCGGTAAACTTTCTTTAATCCTTAAAAATGAGGGCAAAAAGGTAATACTAGGCGCCGCAGATACCTTCCGTGCGGCTGCTATTGACCAGTTAGGCGTCTGGGCAGAGAGAGCAAATGTTAGTATGGTGAAAAGCACCGAAGGCTCTGACCCCGCTTCGGTTGTTTTTGATACCATCGCTTCTGCTAAAGCAAAGGGAGCAGATGTTATAATTTGCGATACTGCAGGAAGACTTCACAATAAAAAGTATCTGATGGATGAACTTGCTAAAATCTACCGCGTTATTTCGCGCGAACTGCCCAATTCTTCTATCGAAACACTTTTGGTGCTTGATGCAGCAACAGGTCAAAACGCAGTTAACCAAGCGCGCGAATTTAAAAATGTTGCAGACATTACGGGAATTATTCTAACTAAGCTTGATGGTACTGCCAAGGGTGGAATTGTTATTGCAATTCATAACGAGCTTGGAATACCTGTGAAATATGTTGGTGTGGGCGAGGGAATAGATGACCTGCAACCCTTCAACGCTAAAGAATTCGCCGATGGCATTTTTGAAACCGAGGAAATATAAATGAAAATTTTTATTGCAACCAAAAACAAAAAAAAGTTATGTGAGCTCGAACGCATATTAACGCCAATGGGCTTTGATGTTGTGAGCGAAGAAGACCTCTCTGGCGATTTTTCCGAGGTTGAAGAAAATGGCACAACATTCGAAGAAAATGCGCTTATAAAGGCGAAAGCAGGTCTTAAAAACACAGGTCTTATTTCTGTTGCTGATGATTCGGGTATATGTGTTGATTATTTGGGCGGTGCGCCCGGAGTTTTTTCGGCAAGATATTCTGGTGAGCACGGCAACGATGAATCCAACAACGATAAGCTTTTAAGCGAACTTAATGGTGTTTCTTTAGAAAAAAGAACTGCTCGCTATGTTGCGGCAGTTGCTTGTGTTTTCCCAGATGGCAGAGAATTTGTTGTTCGCGGCGAATGTGAAGGTAAAATTGGCTTCGAGCGCTGCGGAAACGGTGGCTTTGGCTATGACCCGCTTTTTATCAGCGAACTCGGTCCTATGGCGATGCTAACACCCAAGCAGAAGGATAGCATCAGCCATCGCGGCAAGGCGCTGGAATTATTTAAAACTGAACTTAAAAAATATATTTAGATTAAAGAGGAAAAATAATGTTAAATAGCAGACAACGCGCTCAGTTGCGCGGTATGGCAAACTCATATGAAACGATATTTCAAGTTGGCAAGGGTGGAATTAACGACCAGCTTATTAAACAGGTTGATGAAGCCTTAGAAGCACGCGAGCTTATTAAGCTTCGCGCCCTTGAAACTTCACCGCTGAATTCTCGCGAATCGGCTGATGAAATTGCACAGCGTGTAAACGCGGATGTTGTTCAGGTGATTGGTTCTCGCTTTATTCTTTACCGCGAAAGTAAAGAAAATAAAACTATTGAATTGGTGAAATAAATGTCTGTTATTGCAGTTTTCGGCGGCACCTTTAATCCTTTTCATATAGGTCATTACGAGATGCTATCAAATATATGTGAACTACCGTATATAGACCGCGTTTTTGTTATTCCGGATAAAATTCCGCCGCATAAAACCTGTGAATTTTTAGCAAATGATGAAGACCGCATTGAAATGTGCCGTTTAGTTTGTGAAGACTTTCCAAAAACTGAACTTTGCCTTATTGAGTTTGAAAGAGAAGGGAAGAGCTATACTGTTGATACAGTAAAGGCACTTCAACAAAAATATCCTAATGACACTTTTTATATCGTTATTGGCGGCGATATGTTAGCCAGTCTTGATAGTTGGTATAAATGGAAAGAATTAATAAAAGCGGTACCTTTTATAGCCTTTTCAAGAGAAGGTATTGCTTTCGATGCGCATCTTAATCGCTTGAGGTTGTTTGGTGCGGATATTACTGTTATAGATAAAAAAATTACCGATATTTCCTCAACCGAACTTCGCGCGATAACTATGAAAGAAATGTTGCCTGAAAAGGTGTATAATTATATCGTTAAAAAAGGAATTTATAATGGTTGAAAATTATAATTACACAGAATATAAGCAATTGCTTGAGAAACGGCTAAATCCAAAGCGTTATCACCATTCGCTTTGTGTTGCTGATGAAGCGTTGCGGCTGGCAAAAAAATATGGTTGCGATACTAAAAAAGCATATCTTGCAGGTTTGCTGCACGATATAACCAAAAACTCAAGCGAAGAAGAACACTTGCATATATTCACGAGCTTTGGTATAATTCTAAACGATATTGAAAAGAATGCCCAAAAGCTTTGGCATGCAATATCCGGAGCCGCTTATATTCAGTATATTCTCGATATTAAGGATAAAGAGATTTTAGATGCAGTGCGTTATCACACAACCGCAAGGGCTGGGATGTCACTGCTTGAAAAGGTTTTGTATCTTGCGGATTTTACATCTACTGACCGTGATTACGAGGATGTTGATGTTATGCGCAGTCTTGTGGATATTTCACTTGATGAAGCACTTCGCTACGCGCTCTCGTATTCTATTAAAGACTTGGTTGAAAACGGCAAGGCGCTACATCTTGATACAATTAATGCGTATAATGAGATTATATCGAAAGGAAGTTTATAGTTTGGAAGCTGAAGCAATTTTAAAATTAGCCGCTAATGCACTTAACTCTAAAAAAGCAAGGCAGTTGAAGGCATTGAAAATTGATGATTTAACCGCTTTTTGCGAGTATTTTGTTATTGCTACCGCCACTTCATCAACCCATGTCAGGGCACTGGCCGATGAAGTTGAGGATAGATTAAAAGAATCGGGGATTATGCCTCATCATATTGAGGGTAGGTCTACTGGTTGGATTGTACTTGATTATAATTCTGTTATCGTTCATGTGTTCACACCTTCTGAGCGAGAGTTTTACGGGCTTGACAGTATGTGGAGCGATGGAACGGAAATAGAACTTAATAATATTCTTGATGAAGCCGAGGGCGATTAACTATGAAATACAATTATTCAGAAATCGAAAAGAAATGGCAGCAGATTTGGGATGATGAACAAACCTTTGCTGCAAAGGATGATTACACACTTCCAAAGTTTTATGGTCTTGTTGAATTTCCGTATCCTTCAGGTCAGGGACTTCATGTTGGCCATCCGCGCTCATATACAGCCATTGATATCGTAGCCCGTAAAAAGCGTTTACAGGGCTTTAATGTGCTTTATCCTATGGGCTGGGATGCTTTCGGTCTTCCAACCGAAAACTTTGCAATAAAGAATCATATTCATCCTGCTGAGGTTACTAAAACTAATGTTGAAAACTTTAAGCGTCAGCTCAAATCGTTAGGATTTTCATTCGACTGGGCACGCGAGGTTAACACAACCGACCCCCAATACTATAAATGGACTCAGTGGATATTCTTGCAGC
This sequence comes from Acutalibacteraceae bacterium, assembly GCA_045636565.1. Lineage (GTDB taxonomy): Bacteria > Bacillota > Clostridia > Oscillospirales > Acutalibacteraceae > UBA737. The sequence continues at coordinate 7,144 of JAZTXU010000152.1, read as the reverse complement.
TTTATAAAAAAGGTCTTGCTTATAAAAAGAAAATGTCGGTTAACTGGTGCACCTCTTGCAAGTGCGTGCTTGCTAATGAAGAGGTTGTAAACGGTGTGTGCGAGCGCTGCGGCAGCGAGGTCGTACATAAAGAGAAAAGCCAATGGATGCTTAAAATAACCGATTATGCAGAAAAATTGCTTGATGGCCTTGATGATGTTGATTTTATTGAGCGTGTAAAAACACAGCAACGTAACTGGATAGGCCGCTCGTATGGAACTTTGGTTAATTTTTCAACCACTATCGGCGATAAATTTGAGGTTTTCACAACCCGTGCTGACACACTTTTTGGCGCAACCTATACAGTTTTATCACCCGAGCATCCTTTAATCGAGAAGTGGGCTGATAAAATAGAGAATTATAGCGAAGTTTTGGCCTATAAGCAGGAGGCCGCAAAGAAGTCTGATTTCGAGCGTACAGAGCTTGCTAAAGATAAAACAGGCGTTAAGCTCCAAGGCATTAAGGCGATTAATCCCGTTAATAACACAGAAATACCTATATTTATTTCTGACTATGTGCTTATATCCTATGGCACAGGCGCCATTATGGCGGTGCCTGCGCACGATACCCGTGACTGGGAATTTGCAAAGAAATTTGGTCTTCCCATAATTGAAGTTGTTGCAGGCGGAAATGTTGAACAATCTGCTTTTACCGACTGCAATACCGGTGTTATGGTTAACTCCGATTTCCTCAACGGGCTCTCGGTTGAAGATGCCAAGGTTAAAATTCAACAGTGGCTTACCGAAAAGGGATTAGGGGAGAGAAAGACCAATTATAAGCTTCGTGACTGGGTATTCTCACGCCAGAGATATTGGGGCGAGCCCATTCCTATGGTTTACTGCGAAAAGTGTGGATATGTGCCGCTGCCCGAAAGCGAATTACCCTTAACACTTCCTAATGTTGATTCTTATGAGCCTACTGATAACGGCGAATCACCTTTAGCTAAGATGAGCGATTGGGTTAATACCACCTGTCCTCATTGTGGAGCTCCTGCAAAGCGTGAGACTGATACCATGCCTCAGTGGGCAGGTTCTTCTTGGTATTTCCTTCGTTATTGTGACCCCCATAATGATAAGGAATTAGCTTCTAAAGAGGCGCTTGAGTATTGGTGTCCTATTGATTGGTACAATGGCGGTATGGAGCATACAACTCTCCACTTGCTTTACAGCCGTTTCTGGCATAAATTCCTTTATGATATCGGTGTTGTTCCTAATCCGGAGCCGTATTCAAAGAGAACCAGCCACGGTATGATTTTAGGTGAGAACGGCGAAAAGATGTCTAAGTCACGCGGTAATGTTGTAAATCCTGATGAAATCGTTGAAAATTACGGTGCTGACACAATGCGTGTATACGAGATGTTTATCGGCGACTTTGAAAAAGCTGCTCCTTGGAGCCAGTCTTCTATTAAGGGTAGTAAGCGTTTCTTAGATAAGGTTTGGGCTTTGGCTGATTCTGTGACAGACGAAAGCGGATACAGAAAAGAATTAGAGGCTGAATTCCACCGCACAATTAAGAAGGTAACAGAGGATATTGAAGGACTTAAAATGAATACCGCTATTGCTTCACTTATGTCTCTTCTTAATTCTGTTCAGGCAACCGGTAAGATTACAAAGGATGAGTACAAAACATTTATAATCTTACTTAATCCTTTTGCTCCTCATATCACTGAAGAACTCTGGAGCATTTGTGGTTTTGAAGGTATGCTTAATGAAACTGAATGGCCCACTTTTGATGATGCAAAATGCGTTGATGCAACTGTTGAAATAGTTGTACAAATTAACGGCAAAATCAAAGCAAGACTTAATGTTGCTGCAGATATTTCATCGGCAGATGCTATAGCTCTTGCGAAGGATACCGAAAATATTGCAAATGAAATTGCAGGCAAGAATATTGTTAAGGAATTGTATGTTCCGAAGAAGCTTGTGAATATTGTAGTAAAATAATTACAAATTTATTGTGATTTTTCAAAAAAAGTTCTTGCATATTGTTTATGTTTGTGATATTATATGTTGTATGAAGTATAAAAAGGCTATTTTGCCCTTTTTATGATGTGCTTATTTTGTGATTTTATATATGGAGGTGAAACAGGTGAGCGCAGTTGAAATCATTTTAGGTATTGCTGTTATACTCGTTTCGCTTGTGATTATTCTCGCTATTATTTTGCAGCCAGGTCGTCGTGCAGGTATCAACGGTGTTATTTCCGGTGGTGCTGATACATTCCTTTCTAAGAATAAAGCAAGAGATTTTGACAGTTTCCTTGCACGTTGGACAAAGTATGTAGCTATACTTTTCTTTATCCTTGCAATCGTTGCAAATATCATTGCAATAAGAGGTAAATAATTATTACCTTTTAGGGTTTACCCCAAAAAAAATAATAACCCCTGCTATTTTGCGGAGGGAGGGAATATTAATGAGTCAAGTTAGAATTAAAGAAAATGAATCACTTGATAATGCATTACGTCGTTTTAAGAGACAGACTGCAAAAGATGGTGTTATTCAGGAAGTTCGCAAGAGAGAGCACTACGAAAAGCCCTCTGTAAAGCGTAAAAAGAAGTCGGAAGCTGCTCGTAAAAGAAAGTTCCGCTAATTAAAAAAGACTAAAAAGCGGTTTAAAATAACCGCTTTTTATTTTTGGAGAATGTTATGCTTTTAAAGCCAAATATAAAATTAGATAGGGTAACTGATATAACCCCTAAAATACTTAAAAAATATAATTTAACACATCTTATTCTCGATGTGGATAATACACTTTCTACCCATCATGGACAAGTTCTGACCGACGGATTACCCGAATGGCTTAAACTTATGCAAGAGAATGGCATTGGTCTTATGGTTCTTTCAAATTCAAAAGAACAGCGCGTAAAGCCATTTGCCGAGAAAATTAACCTCCCATATATAAGTCTTGGCTTAAAACCGCTTCCTTTTGGTTATTTTAGAGCTTTAAAAGCCATGGGTTCTAAGCGCAAAAACACCGCTATTGTTGGTGACCAAATTTTCACAGATATTCTTGGTGGAAATCTGGTTGGAGTAAAAACATTGCTCTTAACACCGATAAAGTTAGAATCTACCGCAGGTTTTCGTTTTAAAAGAAAAATTGAGCGTTTAATTTTTAAACTTTATAAAATCAGAAACACGGAGGAATAAATATGTCTGCAAAGTTTGGCCCCGCCGGCACGGGAGACAGTTTTAAATCTTTAGGTTATAAATCAAGCCTTCAAGTGCCTGATTATTTAACTCAAATGGGTCTTGATTGTTTTGAATATCAGTGTGGCCGCGGTGTAAATATTGGGACAGAAAAGGCTGAAGAATTAGGAAAAATCGCTAAGGAAAAAGGCGTTTCCCTTTCTTTGCACGCGCCTTATTATATTTCAATGTCTTCTGTTGAAGAGGAAAAACGTCTTAATTCTGTTAATTATATTTTAGCATCCGCCAGAGCGGTTAATGCTATGGGCGGCGACCGCATAATCGTTCATACCGGTTCTTGCGGCAAAATACCGCGTGAGACCGCCTTGGAATTGGCTATTGACACGATGAAGAAATCGCTTGATGCCTTAAAGGCAGAGGGTCTTTCTCATATTCACATTTGCCCCGAAACAATGGGCAAGGTTAATCAGTTGGGCACATTATTTGAGGTTTTAGAGCTTTGCAAAATTGATGAAAGCCTTATTCCTTGTATCGATTTCGGTCATTTAAATGCTCGTGATTTAGGTGTTTTAAAAACAACCGATGATTTTGAAAAAATATTTATTGAAATAAAAAACAACTTGGGAACTGAACGACTAAAAGTTTTCCATTCACATTTTTCTAAAATTGAGTATACAACAGGTGGGGAGAAACGTCATCTTACTTTTGAAGATACCGTTTACGGTCCAAATTTCGAACCTGTTATGGAACTTACTTACAAATACGGATGTTCACCCACTTTTATTTGCGAATCTGCGGGTACCCAAGCAGAGGATGCAAAACAAATGAAAGATTATTACACTGCTTTGATAAAATAAAGGAGTTAAATTTATGATTTGGCATAACGCTAAACCCGAAGAGGTTTTAAATGAACTTTCGGTTGATGATAAAATCGGCCTTGCTAACGGCGTTGCAGATGAAAGATTGAATTATTATGGAGCAAATGTTGTTAGCAATTTTGAAAAACCTTCCTTCTTTAAATTATTTATAAACCAACTTAAACAAAAAATTGTTGTGGCACTTATTGTTATATCAATAATATCTTTTGTTGTCGCTTTAATGTACAATAAGGCAGATTTATATGCTCCGTTTTTAATTGTTGCTATTGTTGCTGTAAACGCAATTATAAGTGCTTATCATATATACAAAAGCGGAAATATGCTTGAAAAAATTAAACTTTTCACCAATCCTACCGTTTCGGTTTTGCGCGAAGGTATATTGAAATCTGTAAACGCAGCTAATTTAGTGCCCGGCGATATAATCTTACTTGAAGAAGGGGACTATATACCGGCAGATGCAAGACTTGTTGAATCAAATGAATTCAGATGTAACGAAAGTCTAATAACCGGTGTTGAAGTTCCGGTTGAAAAGAATCCTGATATTCTTTTTGAGGATATAACCCCCGTCGAAAAGCGTTCAAATATGATTTTTTCAGGTTGTAGTGTTGTGCACGGAAATGCAAAAGCTGTTGTTGTTGCAACTGGTTTTGATACCGAGGTTGGCAAATCAACTTCAATTCTTCAGCAAACAGGTGAAAGCAGATTACCACTTCAAAATAAACTTGAAACATTAGGTAAAATTGCAAATCTTGCAATTTTGATTGTCTGCGTTTTAGTATTTTTCATAGGTCTTATTCAGAATTTTTCTGCAGGAAAATTCGCTACAATGACTGTTGAAATGTTACTTAATTCAGTAGCACTAGCGGTTGCCGCGATTCCTGAAGGTTTGCCTGCGATTACCACAATTGTAATTGCTCTTGGAATAAATAGAATCTTAGATGACCAGATTATTGTAAAAGATGCAGATGCCGCAGAATTACTCGGTAGAACTGATGTGATTTGCTGCGACAAAACAGGTGTTTTTACTCACAATAAAATGGTTGTAAGCCGTATTTTTGATGGCAAAAAGTTAGTCGACCTTGAAAATGACGGAGTTGATGAATCTACCGCTTTGGTAATAAAAGTTGCAACAGTTTGTTCAACTCTTAATAATGATTCAACCGAGCGTGCTATTGAAAACGCCTGTCTAACATACAATTCAATGTCTAAAATTGATATTGATGGTCTTTATCCTCATATTGCAGAAATTCCTTTTGACTCTGATCGCAAAACAATGACAGTTATCACAATGATAAACGAAAGACCTTTCGCTATTGTTAAAGGTGCTGCCGAATCGGTTGTTCCAAATTGTGTTGGTTGCAACAGAGATACTATACTCGAAATTAACGAAAATTTGGCTAATGAGGCTTACCGTATTGTTTGTGTTGCGATGCGACCGTTAGATGAAATTCCTGCTAATCCTTCTGCGGATGATATTGAAAACAATCTCACTTTTGTGGGTCTTATTGCTCTTGATGACCCACCAAGAAGTAAGGTAATTGAAGAAATTGCCGCTTGCGATGCCGCAGGTATAAAAACTATTATGATTACAGGCGATAATTTAACCACCGCAAAAACTATTGCCCGTAGAATTGGTATTTTAAAAGATGGCACTGAGGCTATCACCGGTGCTGAACTAAGCGAACTTTCTGATGAAGAACTCGCACAAAATATTGAAAAATATACCGTATTCGCACGTGTTTCATCTAGCGATAAACTTCGCATTGTTAAAGCATGGCAGTCTCACAAAAAGATTGTTACCATTACCGGTGACAGCGTTCAGGATGCTGATGCTTTGGCTCAGGCAGAAGTTGGTTGTGCTATTGGGAAATTTGGTGCTGATATTGCAAAAGGTAACGCGGATATCATTATTCAAAATAACCGTTTTGATTCGGTTGTGCGCGCAATAAAAGAAAGTCGTGGTTTGTTCAGTAATATTAAAAAATCAGTGTTTTATCTGTTTAGTTGCAATTTTGCCGAGATACTTGCATTTGTTTTTGGTATGTTAATATTCAAATCTGCACCGCTCGCTGCGGCTCAACTTTTGCTAATTAATCTTCTTACTGACTGCGCCCCTGCGATTTCAATTAGTATGGAAAAGGCAGAAGAGGGGATTATGAGAACTAAACCTTTATCAAGTTTAGGAAGAATTTTTGATATTAAGTCTATATCTTCGGTTGTAGCGCATAGTATTTTAATTTGTATTATGAGCTTGATTGCTTATTCAATCGGAAACAATACAGGTAATATCAATACCTCAATGACCATGACCTTCGCTACATTAGGATTCTCACAGATTTTCCATTCGCTTAACTGTAGATTTTCGGGTTCAATATTTAACAAGCAATTTTTCGCTAATAAATTTATGAATTATTCGGTGTTTGTTACATTATTCATTATAATGTTCCTTGTATTCACTCCAGTGGGCTTTTTGTTCGGTCTTAACATATTAACATTTAGTCAGTTTGTAACCTGTCTTGCGCTATCTGTGGCGATCATTCCGTTTAGTGAAATTTTAAAGTTTGTTATGCTAAAAATTAAATAAAAAAATAGGTTCTTAGAGTTTAAATCTAAGAGCCTATTTTTTTATCAGTTTTCCAAATCTTTGATAGGGGAGTTGCCAATAACTTTTTTATAGGTTTTTGAAAAATAAGAAAGATTACTGAAACCGCTCATATAAGCACTTTCTGCAACATTGTATTTTCCTGATTTAAGCAAAGATTTTGCATGCTTACAGCGCACAAAGTTTAAATGTGAAATTATCGACTTGCCCGTAATTTCTTTAAAAATATGGCTTAAATAATACTTACTAAAATTTACTTTTTCGCTAATATTCTCAAGTGTAATTTCTTTTGTGAAGTTTTCGAAAATATATTCTGTAACCATTTTAACAATTTCAACTTTTTTATTATTTTTTCTAAAATCGATGTCTGTAACCTCAATGCGAGAAATCAATGTAAAAAGCACTTTTGAATAGCCGATTATCGCTTCTTTGTAATTTGAGCTTTTGTGTGTAAACTCCTCAACTATTTTTTTATAAATCG
>JAZTXU010000151.1:0-4121 GCA_045636565.1 Acutalibacteraceae bacterium | reverse complement strand
GCGATTACACTATCTGAATCGGCATATTTATCCGACATATAAACAACCTCGCGAATGCCCGACTGAATTATAGCCTTTGCACATTCGTTACAGGGGAAAAGTGTGGTGTAAACCGTGCAACCCTTAACACTACCAACGGCACAATTTAAAATTGCGTTAAACTCTGCGTGGCAAACGTAAAGGTATTTTGAATCAAGTGCGGTATCGTTCTTGTCCCAAGGATATTCATCATCACTGCAACAACGGGGCATACCGTTATATCCCATGGAAAGTATGCGCTTATCCTCATTAACGATGCAAGCACCAACCTGAGTTGATGGGTCTTTACTTCTCATCGAAGAAAGAATTGCAATACCCATAAAATATTCGTCCCAGCTTAAATAGTCATCTCTTTTCATTTTTTACACCTCAAATTTTTCTTTTTTGAAACTTAAAACTGCAATTATCATTAAAATCGGGAATATAGCGGAAGCCACAAATCCCCAATTAAGTCCGTATCCGTCTGCCACAAACCCTGATAACCAAGGCCCAATACTACAACCTATATCGCCAAGCATTGCAAATGCCGAAAACATAACAGGGCCACCGTTTTTAAACACATTTGAGCCTTCGGCGTATGTGCCCGGCCAGAAAATACTTACCGTAAAACCGCAAAGGGCACAGCATATAAGCGATACTGAAGGAATATCGCAAATTCCAACCACGATATAGCATACCGAACACAAAACACTAAGCACTATAACCGTTTTCTTGAAGGAAACCCTATTAGATGCCTTGGCATACCATATTCTGCCTGAACCCATAAATATCGCAAAAGCGCAAGGGCCTGCAAGATCACCGACCGCCTTTGAAACGCCGAGTGATTGTTGAGCAAACATTGAAGCCCACTGTGCCATGGTGATTTCTGCGGCACCTGCACAAAGCATCATAATAAGAAACAACAAAAAACTTTTGTTTTTAAAAAGTTGTTTTAAGCCGGCGGTCTTTTGGTCTGCCGTGGGCTCAATTATCGGCACAAAACAAAAAGCAAATATATTAACAAAGGGTATTGCCGCCCAAATTATAGGAATATTTGCCCAACCCGAAAAACCGAAAAAAGTTACCATAACTGTTGTTACAATTATCGTAAATGCCTGTCCCCAACAATAGAAGGAATGTAAAATCGCCATAGTTCCCGCCTTGTTAGAGGTTGGTAGCAAATCTACCATAGGACTTAAAATTACCTCAATAAGACCGCTGCCGAATGCAGTTATCACCATTGAAATAATTATGGCAAGATATGTATTTTCCATAAACCGCGGAAGTATTCCCAAAAGAATAAGCCCCGCAGCGGCTGAAATGTGGGCTAACATAGCGGCTTTTCTGTAACCTGTAAAACTCAAAATTTTAGGCGCCGAAAAATCGGTAACCATTTGAGTTAAAAAGTTGAACAGTATAATTCGTGCAAGCTGCTCATAACTCAACCCATAAGTATCTTGAAACACTATAAAAAGAATGGGCAAAAAGTTATTTACTACCGCCTGAACCACATAACCCACATAGCAAGCAAGCCTTGTTACTGTGTATTTTGATTTCATGAATTTATGTTATTTATAATCTCTCTTATTTCTTTCGGACTTTTTACTATGTAATCGGCGCCGTTTTCCAGAAGTTCTGTTTCTGTTCTGAATCCCCAAAGCACGCCGATGCCGGATACGCCTGCGTTCTTAGCCACCGCCATATCCATTCCCGAATCACCAATGAAAACACATTCCGACGGTTTAACACCTAACTCGTTTATTATTTCTAAGGTCAAGGTCGGGTCGGGCTTGGTGGGATAACCCTCACGCTTGCCGCAAACAATATCAAAATCGGTACCAGAAAGCACGCGTTTTGCTACTTCTTCTGCCATATCCTGAATTTTGTTGGATATTATCGCAAGTTTCAAGTTTTTTGCTGACAGTTCTCGCACTAAATCCGTAATTCCTTCATAAGCCACGGTTTTGTCAGCAAAATGCTCGCGATAGCGATTCATAAACGTATCTAAAACCTGCTCTATGGTTTCGTTATCACTTTTATTTTCGGGCAAAACTCTTTCGATAAGCTTGCGCATACCGTCACCGATAAAGTATTTGAATTTTTCGGTTTCGTGAGTGGGAAAGCTAAATTCCGTTAAAGCAAAATTCACACTGTCCGCCAAATCGTAAAGAGAATTGACAAGGGTTCCGTCCAAATCAAATAAAACTGCTTTTATATTCATATTCCTTAATATTCACCTATATACAAAAATCCCCTGAGCAAAGCTCAGGGTTATTTGCAAGAAATTAAACTTAGATAGCTCTGGTAACCTTGCCTGAACGCAAGCAACGGGTGCAAACATTGATACGGCGGGGCGAACCGTTTACGATTGCCTTTACCTTCTTAACGTTTGGCTTCCAAGTTCTGTTGGTACGTCTGTGTGAGTGAGAAACCTTAATACCGAAAGCAATTTCTTTGTTGCAGATATCACATTTAGCCATGGTCTGCACCTCCTCATCTAATCTTTGTACGGACTATTATCCGCATAGCAAACATTATAATAACACAACGAATCCTAAAAATCAAGTGTTTTTTTATTTTCTTTTGAATATTTTTTGATATTACTTAATATTTTTCGACAAAAAATTAAAAATTATTCCTCGTCAGGCATTTCCCAGTTGTGCCATACTGCCTGAACATCATCGTTATCTTCAAGCATATCAATGAGTTTTTCCATCTTGGTGATAGACTCTTCATTGTCAAGCGCTGTCATAGTCTGGGGAATGTATGCCACTTCTGCTGAAAGGAAACTGTAACCTGCGGTTTCAAGTGCATCACGTACAGCACCCATTTCGTTGGGGTCGGTAAGGATTTCAAAAACATCACCGTCAAAGCTGAAATCTTCGGCGCCTGCTTCCAATGCCGCTTCCATAACGGTATCTTCATCAAGACCCTCTGCCTCAATTTGAATTACGCCCTTGCGGTCAAACATAAACATAACAGAGCCCGACTGACCTAAATTTCCGCCGCACTTATCAAAGTAATGGCGCATTTCGCCTGCGGTTCTGTTGCGGTTATCAGAAAGGGTTTCAACCACAACTGCAACGCCGTTAGGACCGTAACCCTCGTAGATTAACTCTTCGTAGTTGTTGGCCTCACCGTCACCTGCTGCTTTTTTGATAATTCTTTCAATATTATCGTTAGGAACATTTGCTGCCTTTGCTTTTGCAATAGCATCCTTTAATTTGCTGTTTTCACTGGGGTTTGCGCCGCCGGTTTTAACAATAACCGCTATTTCTCTTCCGATTTTGGTAAAGATTTTCGCTTTTGCCGCATCGGTTTTTTCCTTTTTGCGCTTAATATTGTTCCATTTGGAATGTCCTGACATATTTATTACCTCACTGTATATTATTCTTTGCGGTAGTAACCGAAGCTATTATTTTTCTACGAATCATACCGCATTCATTTTTTAAATTTTTATAAATTTCATCGTTTAACTTGTTTTTTCTATAAAGTAACTCAATCCAAAAATCCGTTTCTGAAGTTTCTTTCAAAGATATTTCAAGTTTATGAATAAAATCTGCTCTGCTTTGTGCATACTTTGCCTCATGCAAGTTTGCTCCTATTGAGGATGAAGAACGAATTAACTGATTAACGTAAATACTGCAACCTTTTATTTCTTCACAAACATCAGAAACAGCCACAGCAAAGTTGATGGTATCTTCTCTCAACTGGTTTTTATTTTCTTCCATAAAAGTTCCCTTTTTGTCGATATGCAAGCCTCTGGCTTGCTCGATATTTTTTCTTCGAAAAATCGATATATTTTCGCTATCGCTCAAATTCGATATGATATAAATCTCGTTTGCGAAGCAAACATATCGAATGCGTCAGCATATATCGAGTGTAACAACACATATCGAAAATCTTGAAAAGATTTATATCGATGATAAAATTAACACCGTTAATTTTATCACAAATCAGGGTTTTGTTCAAGAGCTTTTTGACAAATTCGCTCAATATCTTCTATACTTTTAATTTCACCGCATTCGCGCCTTAACGCTGCCGCACCGTGAAGACCCTGCATATACCAAGCGGTATGTTTTCTGGCTTCGAGCATTGCGATG